>NZ_JXIS01000036.1:0-386 GCF_000836715.1 Bacillus sp. L_1B0_5
GGAAATGGTGGCGGACATCATCGTGAGACAGGGTGGCATTCAAGGGGTTAATGTAAAACTTATGTATTTTCACCACAAGTTAAGGTATACTGTGAAATGAAGAGCAATCTGTAAGGGTTAGTTGCTAGGTATAGTGAGTTTACGCAGAGAAAAGATACAGTCACGGATTATCGTGGCTGTATCTTTTTTTGAGGAGTGTTCCCACAACACACTCTATACATATAGGCTTTTCTTTTGTATGGTAGAATCTATTTTGATATGATATATACGTACAAACACTTGCAAAATCACAAACACAACAAAGACAGTCTGGCATAACTGTCTTTGTTGTGTTTTTTCGTAAAAAGAGGCGGTCCAAAGACCGCCTCTTTTATGCCTGCTCTATG
>NZ_JXIS01000037.1:0-2378 GCF_000836715.1 Bacillus sp. L_1B0_5
CCTCTTCCTTATTGAAAGTAATAAATCGAAAAGTCTTGTTTCTGCAGCAAGACTTTTTTGTTATTTTGTGGGGCTTTTTTCACATGAAAATTCCTATTGTAAAAGGGTATTAAGTTGCCGTTTTGAGAGGTGTCTTTTTCTTTTAAAAAGCGGACTGAACATCTAGGTTAAACATTGTTGTTATAATGTTCTTAAGGAAAGCAGGTATATGTGCATAAGTTATGCACCCTAAAATAGACTTAAGCACATATGTCTAGGTATGTGTGCTTAAGTCTATGTGACTATCGTTATGTGACCGATGGAGAGATTTTCAAAGTTATGGAGCATGAAAAATCTATTTTGGATACAAAACATAAGAAAATTGTACTTCTGCTGATTGAAATGGCTAGATTATATGATGAAATGGATCATTCAAGTGGTTGGAAGTGTGTTGGGATGGGAGTGGATTTTCTGTTATGATAGAAAAATCAATGAATCAGCGAGGTGAAAGTAATGATTTTTTTATTTCGATTTGATGTGATAGACAAGGGAATGGATTTTATTCTGAATGAAGAAATAGCAAAAGATATGTATCCTGATTTGGAAGAAATGCTCCGTGATTTAGTGAGATCTTTATGCTCAATGCTTGAATACTATAAAGTCTATAACAAAGAGAAAACCATCTTTTCAGGATTCATTCACGATAATGGGGAAGCGGAGGTTACACTCAGTAAGGGTTTGGGAAAATACATTGAACCATATACCAAGAATCAAATTATCTTTGATCATGGAAAACTTATTACTGAACTTTGTACCACAATCATGGATCGGAGATCAGCAAAAGCCCAATTAAAAGGAGAACGATGGTAGATCATAGTTCTATTTTCATAAAAAAGTTTGATTAAATTGTAAGGACTGATAAGTGGTGAGTAGTTCAATGAAATACGTGTTAGAAAAGTTTTATACATACGTAGAAAAATAAAGCACTCATGGCTAATTTGTTGTATACTAAAGAAGCTCAAGCAAGAACTATATTATGCGGTTTTAGGCATAAAAAAACGTCTTTTATCAGCACATAAAAGACGTTTTTTATTTGAACATTATTAACATAGCATGTCGTATGAGTAGTAAGACATGCTACTTTCAGAAAATGTGCTGATTGTGAAACGTATATTATCCCTACATAGCTTGTTGCACAAACCGAATCCGCAAGTATATCATATCATAAATCAATGATGAAAAAGCGATGTGTTTCACCATTCTTTGTATATATTTCTAATTAGATGTATACTAAATATGATTTCTTTTGTGAAAATTTTTAGGTGTTTTTCAAGTCAGGTTATGGTCGTTATCTAATCTATTGTATGTATCTGCAGTGAGGCTCTTATGTTAATCATAAGAGCCTGTTTGCATGTTCAATTTGTTTTTATGTACAATAAGAAAAAAGAGATCTTATCAGACAGGGAGAGGAAGCCCATGTCCAATCAAAAATTGGTCAATTTACGTATTGATTTTGCCTTTAAACAATTATTCGGGACATCCGGAAGCGAAGATATTTTGTTAACATTTCTAAATGCAATGTTAGCTGATTCATTGGAATCGCCCATTCAATCCCTTCAATTCGAAGATCCACATTTACATCGAGAACATGAAGAGGATAAATTATCGATTCTAGACGTATCGGCTACATTAGACACTGGAACCAAAATTAACATTGAAATCCAGTTGAATAATAATCATGACCTTTTAAAGCGTTCCCTATATTATTGGAGCAAGCTCTATGCATCTCAATTAAAAAAGGGAATGCCCTACGGCTCATTGCATAAAACCATTACAATCAACTTATTGAACTTTGTCATGTTTAAAGACTATGAAGCATTTCATACGATGGGGAAACTGTGGAATATGCAACAGCAGCAACTCTTAAGTGATGATATCGAAATTCATGTCGTGGAAATTCCAAAATTGCTACAGCAGTGGCGAGAGGAAAAAGTAAATCCATGGGAAGATTCTTTTGTTCGGTGGTTATTACTATTACCAGCCAATGAAGATGAGCATTTAACACATACTCTGGAGGCGATTGCGATGAATCAGGATCCAATTTTACAAAAGGCAATGGATAAATGGGAGCATATGAGCCAAGATGCTTCGTTCCGTCAAGCATACGAAGCACGCGAAAAGATATTGATGGATGAAGCAGCAGGTATTGCACATGCGTTAAATAAAGGGCGAGAAGAAGGCATAAAAAAAGGACTTGAACAAGGCGTTCAACAGGGAAAACATCAAATGATTCTCGGTATGCATCGTTTACAAGTCCCAATAGAAACCATTGCACAAGCCAGTGAACTCACGATTGAAGAAGTAAAGAAAATCATAGAGCAGGCATAAAAGAGGCGGTC
>NZ_JXIS01000038.1:0-2180 GCF_000836715.1 Bacillus sp. L_1B0_5
GCATCGGCGACTTGTCCTATATTACACCTCTATATAATAATAGTCAATATTAATCTTTCATTTTTTTTAAAAAGATGAAAAAGACTCTCATACCCCCTCTTTATTCCTCATACATATCAGTAAAATAACTGAAAGGAGTGTAGAACTTGTTCGATCCTTCTTTATTACACACCATAAGCGCCCATTCAAGAAGCCCACACTATCATAGGAAGTTTCCCATCATTCTATTTTGGAGTCAAAAAAGCGGTTGCACTTCTCTTGCCAATTGGTTCTTTTACCAGATTGATTTATTACAAACAGCTCTAAGTTATAGTCCTTTCATTCATAATTTTGAATACGATATATACAAAAGTACACCTGCCTATAGTGTACGACTAGGAGTAGCGTTACGAGAAAAACAAAAAGAAACGTTTAAACTTGTTCGTAATCCTTACAGGAGAGCAGTCAGTTCTTTCGTGTCCTTAATTGGACCTCCTTATATGGAAAATCCCGAATGGAAACCCATCCGAAAGTTTTTATATCAAGATGAAAATTCCCCCAAAGGGATCTCATTTAAACAATTTCTATACTATCTATTTATGAAAGGGGCTCACTCAAGTGATATTAACCCACATTTCACACAACAATATATAGCTGGTGAAGAAGAATATGTGACCAATTATATATACTTAGAAAACTTCGATCAGGAAATGAAAAAATTAGAAAAGCGTTTCGAATTAAAAACTGCACCAATAAATGAGTTCTCAACATCATGGCATCATCAAACTCCCGCCATGATTTATAAAGGGAATTTTAGCGAAGGCGATATTACTGATCCTTTATTTCCCCGTCATCCAACTTTTGAAAGCTTTTATGATACTGAATGTATACAACTCGTTCAAACAATATTTCAAAATGATTTCGACACATATAAATACAGCAAAGAATATCTATACTAATTTTAGTCTATTATCTTTGCTAAATAAAAAAGATACCTCATATATAAGGTATCTTTTTTACATGTCAATTATATAAATCATACTGTTTAGCAGTCTCTATTCTTCACCTTATTACCTTTTAATAGATTACATAACTTTTGCTTATCTGCCCATCCTACTCCGATTAAAACTAAACTTGCTCCCATTATTACTCCCCCTGTCAGAGATTCATTTAATAGAATAATTGAAGTAACAATACTTATTAATGGTAATGCATTTAAATATAATCCGCTTACTGATGCTGAAACACTCTCTAGCGCTTTATTCCAAAACCAATACGCTAAAATTGTTGCTCCAATAACAAGGTATATTACACTAAGTCCCGTTTTCCAAGTTTCAATCTTTGGTAAACCGTAATAAAGAATTTCTACCAGTGCAAATGGTAATAGAATAACAGCTCCAATAATTAAAGTTAATGTTGTAAAAACCTCGTTTGATAAATACTGTTCTTGTTTTGGTCGTTTTAGCAAAACCGTGTAGAAAGCAAATAGAAAAGTACTTAATAATATCAGGATATCTCCTATTAAAGATACTTCTTGATCAGCACTTTTAGATGGAATCGTAATAAAGAGTACTCCTATAGCACCCAATATAATTCCTATCCAATAATTCAATCGAATTTTCTCTTTCAAGAAGAATGCTGAAAAAAGAATTGTAACTAATGGTAATGCAGCATCTATGATACTAACATGTAATCCACTTGTTAAAGAAATACCGTAGGATGTAAACATAAAGTACCCAGCTACACCGGTAAAAGCTAGTAAATTCATTCTTTTCCATGGAACTTTTTTATGTACAACTGATTTTTGTAGTTGCTTAAATGAAAATAGCATACAAATTCCACCTGCAAAAAAAAGACGAATAAACAACAAAGTAAACGGCTGAATAGATTCTAACGCCCATTTTGTTGGAGCAATAGCTGTCCCCCATAATATAACAGCTACTAATAACATGCATATTTCTTTCATAATCCCCCACACCCATCAAAAATATATGTTAACTACCTTAATTATAGATTTTTTCTTATGTAAAATCCTTTAAAAATACAAAAGGTTATGCAAAAAAAGAGCTGGACCATCATTTTTCACATAACCTTTTTATATAAGATCACAAACATTCTTTTTACATCTCGACTATATTTTTACAAAAGGTAATTCTTACCTTTATATTTTGAGCAATAAAAATAAACACAAAAAAACCTAA
>NZ_JXIS01000039.1:0-121899 GCF_000836715.1 Bacillus sp. L_1B0_5
AAAGGGTTTCCCAACACTCTGAAAAAATACTACCTCCAAATGGAAGGTAGTATTTTTTATTAGTCCGGAAAAACAATTAATCCCTCTTCTTTTTCATCCTGCTTTAAATCTTCTTCTGGGAAGTTTACAGTTGAATTTTTATCCCCTGTTCTTTTTGTTTCTTCACCTGGAAATACGAAAGTTGAGTTTTCTTTTCCTTCATTTTTTTCTACGTTATCTGGAAATACCATAGAATCTTGGGTAGTCAAATCACTATGAAATCCAAGGTTAGACAAAATCGCTCTTAAATCTGGTAAAACCCCTATTTTATCTGATGATGGGTTATTAGACTTTGTGCCTGTATTTGGATTACTTAAAATTGCTCTCAATTCTTTTGGTGTATATGCCTTACCTAAATGTTCTTTAGCAATCCCTTGAATCGATACAGCAGCCCCAGCAATTATAGGCGAAGCGCTAGAAGTACCACGGAAATTAGACGTATAACGATTAATTATGTTCTGATCTGTAACTTTTTGTCCTTTACTATTTTGATTTTGATATGTATCTAATGTATCAACATACTCTCCCCAACCATATACATCAATTCTACTACCATAGTTAGAGAAAGCTAAACGTTTATGAGGAACTCTTGCAGTAGATGCTCCAACTATAATAGCTCCTGAATCTTTAAAGTCTGGACTATTTCGATTTAAAATCTGCTTACCATTACGGTCTTTAAATTCATCTAAATCAACCCCACCATTACCAGCTGCTTCTACAATAATAATGCCTTTATCTGTACCTTTGCGAATTGCGTTAAATATACTCGGGTATACTTCTACTGGTAAAGGGTCATCTCCATATCCATCATATTTAAAGGATTCTTCTAATAATAAAACATCTCCAGCCTGTAAAGAATCTACGGCACTTAAAATAGCATCTCTTACATCGATTCTCCCATTATCTCGGATCACTGAAATTACTTTTGCCTTTGCTTTTGGTGCAATCCCAATATTCCCAATCCCATTGTCAGCTGCAGAAACAACACCTAGAACTGAAGTACCGTGAGAAAGATCATTACTCATTTTTCCAGACATAAATTCAATATTTTGACCGACTAAATCTTCATGATTTAATAACCAACCTTCTTCCAAATCTACAAAAGTTGCTCCCTGGCCATTTCCTCCTTTAATTCCCCAAGCATAAGGAGCATTAATTCCTAAAGGTGCCTCTTCAAGATATCCCTGTCTTGAAAATCTAGGTTCATCATAAGGATTGACTGATAATACAGGCAATCTCGAGCCAGTTGTTGTGTTTATACTCTTATTAGAACGAACTTGTATTTTACTAGAATCGTCATTAGCAGCATGTACTGTATTTGTTACAAATGTCGTACCTACCCCAGCAAAAGCTGTAATTGCAAGTGATGATATTAACATACCTTTAAAATTTTTCATTTTTCCACCTCTAGTTTTCTATTAGAAATAACATATTTAATAATGTGTATGAACCAAAAGCATTTTATCTTATTATAAAAATCAATAGATTTTATAGCTTTTTGATTTACATAAAAACTCCCTTCATTCTTGTAATTCAATATGTACATCTCAAAACAACAAACTTACCGTAACTATTATAGTTACACCTTTATTAATTTTCAACTACGAAATATAAATTTTTAAAAATAAATTTATATTACTTTAAAACAGCACTAACCTTTTACCCACATAAAGTGAAACTTTAATCAGTGGTTTTTTTGCTCATCCCCCACTGATTATTAGCCCTCACCAATCGGGCATTTACGGGCAGTTAATGCGGGATAAAAATGCAAAATATCTATCCAAATTACAGCAATCAATAAGTTTATGGACTACGAAAGAAATACGAAAAAGCAAAGCACTAAGTGCTTTGCTCCTTATAAAATCCCTTTTAACTTTTCACCAATTAACTTCGCTACATACTCATAACCTTCTGGCCCAAAGTGTAATCCATCTTTTTCATCATTTTCTACAAATCTTTTATAATCCCGTTCTTGAATCATTTCAGCGAATACGTTTAGAAAATAACTTCCTGTTTCTCTCGCCACTTTCTCCACCACGTCTGCATATTGACTAAGCACTCTATTTGTTCTATTATGCTGTCTTTCTTCATCAACTGGTGCAGGACTAATCAGTAGTACTTTATCTGATGAAACTTGGTTCACAATCTTCTCTAAGTTTTCTTTATATGCTTGTAATGACACTTGAGAAAAAGAAACTGCATCATTCGTACCAAGAAAAACTGTTACGAAATCTGGTTTATATGATATTACATCTTCTTCAATCCTATTTAACGCATCGAATGTATTATCACCTGGAACACCTGCATTCACTACTTTCCAGTTCGGAAACATCTCTTGCAAACGTGGTGTTAATCTCGGCATTCCATCAAAAAATGTTTCATCAGCTGTAATACTATCTCCAAAACATACTAACGTTTTCATTAAGCTACTCTCCTTTTACGTATGAAACAACTTTCCTTCTATTGCTTTTATATATCTGTCAGCAGAACGTTCAACTGCCTCATTTGCATTTTCTTTTACTACTCGATGAAAAGCGTTGTATAAACGATTAAACTGTAACGGCTTCACTCGATTCACCATTTCTTCCACTTTTCTCGCTGGTAGTGGAATTAAGTTTGGATAGCTGTACATGAAGCTTACCCACCGCTCATCTGCTACAACTTGAATAATATCACCTGTTAACAAAATCCCTTTTCCGTCATTACCTTCTTCCCAATGCAATACAGAACCACCACTAAAATGTCCTCCAAGACGATGTACAGTAATCCCATCCGCTAATTGTAAAGACTCACCAGACCAATAAATAATACGACTACTCGGACGCATCACCCACTCTTTATCATCTTCATGTATATAAATTGGTACATCAAATGTCTCTGCCCATTCTACTTGCGTTGAATAATAATGAGGATGAGACAATGCAATCGCATCTAATCCTCCAAGCTCTTTTATTTTCGTAATTGTCGTTTCATCTAAATACGTAATACAGTCCCACAGTAAACGATATGACTCTGTTTTCACTACAAATGCCGTTTGACCGATTGCAAATCCTGGTTTTGTTGTAATGCTATAAAGTCCACCTTCCTCTTCGATTATTTCATTTTTATATGTATCACCAATTTGTAAGCTTTCCAGTGTCGTCCAAGATTGTCCTTTTGGATTCACATATTGCCTCTCTTCATCACAAATATGACAGCTCACCGGTTCTTCTACACTCGCCGCATACTGCACGCCACACGTTGTACAAACGAAATTTTCCATAATAATTTCCCCTATCCCTATATTTTTATTAAGCTGATTTTTGTTGATAATGATCTGCTTTTTTATTTTCAATTAATAAACTTATAAAAGTAAGTAAATAGACAACTGTAACCGATAACGGAATTACAGTAAATCCTTTTTCTGCAAAAAGAATCCCGCAAACTGACGTTACAAATACAATCCCTACTGACAATAAACCATAGCTTTTACTTTCATAAATCCATACGTACGGAATAAAATGAACACCTATTAACATCGCTACTACAAAAGGTAACCATTCTGGAAATTGAAAATAGGCAAGTAATACAAGTGGAATATTCAATACATTTATCCCACCAATTAAGCCTGCCAAAACCCCTAACGGATTTCCTTTCGCAAACATATCAATTTTCAATATAGCAGCTATCATTAAGCCGAAAGGAAACACACAGCCCATACCGATTAAATATACCCACACCACTTGTTTTTCAGAAAGAACAAATCCCGTTATACTCATAACTATCCAAAATAAAACGCCGGCTAATATAATCGGTAAGCCTCTCTTCGTTTTGATTGCTAAATCCTTTTTCGCTTCTGCAACATTCATCTCACTATCTCCCCAAAATATTTGTGCTATAAAGTAGTCTCAACCTCACCCATCCAATAACGCCAAGCTGCTAAATAATCTTCTAAATCTTTCGGGTGGTGCCGTAAACACCTATCTATACGTAAATATAAGCCTATGACTATTTCTTCATATAAATCACGGTCTTTTTTATGAAATACACATTGTTTCATCGCATAATCGATTGTTTCTTTTGTTAAATTTTCCGGAGTTGAACAAAACGCATACATTAAATCATACATAGGATCTCCTAACACTGGTAAAGGATCAATTACACCGTGCAGCTCATTCTCTTTAAATATAAAGTTATGAAATCCAAGATCACCATGCAATAAAAACGGCTGATTTATTCCAACGTCCCTATTCGCTAACTTAAGAACCGTTCTATACTCTTCTTCACTTATGTAACGTCTTACATTTTCATGAGCTTCTATCACATTTGTTGTTAAAAATTCACTCCAAGATTGAACCGGACTTTCTTTCCATCCCCAGCCATCTACCTCTGTAGCTACTTCATACTTATTGATAACTTCCTTTACAAGTTTACAAAGAACACTCCGTTTATGGCCTAGTTTGCAAGAAGTTGTGCCCTCAAGGAATGAATAAACAATATAGCGATTTAAAGGTTCCTTATATAAAAACTTTGGAAATAATTCGTCCTGTTTATAAAACTGAAGAAAATAACCTTCTTCACGTATGACATCCGATTCATTCAACTTTACAACGTATTGTTCATCTAACAAATATATAGTACTTGTCGTACCCCCGTTTAATGCTTTTACGCTATTTGGATAATGTGAAATAACTTTTTCCTTAACTAGTTGTGCAGTGATTATTGAAATGTCCATTCTCTCACCCTTTAATTCGGAAGATTCCCTTAATTCAAAAGACAACTTTACTATTATTTGACAAACGCAAGGAAAATCCTCCCAACCATCCTAATATAACAAACAACAATTTTATTTTATTACAATGGCTTTCTTCAATATCCCATTTATGATAACGTGATTTTATCACTCTAAATGCTCTTCATATACTCTAATAATTTCTATTGCAGGGTCTATGTCTTGTAATTTATGAGCCAAACTTTCTACACCAAACACTTCTGTAAACGTATGACTGCCTACAATTAAATTAATCCCTTTAAATTTCGCATGTTGAACTGTATATAATGTTTTTTCACCTGTTATGTACGTGTCACACCCTTTTTCTAATGCACGTTCAATCAAATTTGTATTGTTTCCTGCACCGGTTAAAATCGCAATCCGTTTTACTGGTTTATCGTGATTTCTCCAGCTCTTCACTTTCTCTTCCATTTTTTCTTCAAGTTTTCCAACTAAGTTTGAAAAAGGAATCGCTTCTTTATATTCTCCTATTCCCGGTAGTTCTTCTTCCTCATACGTGGAATATTCCAGTATTGTATCTATCCCAATTCCGTTAAATAACGATGTACACGTGCCAAACTTTACAAAATCTAACGGTAAATGAACCCAAAAATGATTCATTTCATATTGCTTCAATTTCTCAATACAAGCCTCTTCCATACCAAATAAAAAACTCCACGGCGCATGATGTGTAACTATCATATCGACTCCATTTCTATACGCTTCTTCAATAGTTTCTAACGTTAAATTTGTTGTGTAACCGATTTTGTGAAATTCATCTTTACTTATATGAGTAAAACCATATTCATCATCGCCGTATTTATGAAGATGCTCTCCAAATAGTGATGTTATATGTTCGTTAAACTGCTTTATATTCATTTTATTTCTCCTTTCATTTACTTTTATATTTCAAAAATAAGGAAATACTAAATAAAAACGTTACATACATATAGGAGGACACCATGAAACCTGAATTTTTAAAAGCTATACATGATGCCATTGGAAATGTTGAACACATTCATATAGAAGAAAGCGGTGCTGACAGCTTACTTATCCATCATGATGATGCACAGCAATTACAACAAGTCGCTAAAACGCTAGAAAATAACAATTTTCGCTCTGCTTTAAGAACAACTGGAGATGCTTCGTATATTGAAGTATTGAACAGATAGTGAAAGTCCGGATGTATGCCGGGCTTTCTTTTTTTATATTGAAACTTCAAACTCTTTCACATACACCGCTGTTCCAGCGATATCTATTTGTAACTTTTCGTTTTCTATCCCTTTCGTTACATAAACGGTTACACGACCATCTTTATTTATTTCCTGTCCTTGCTCAACGATTAAATCCAATTCATGTTCAAAATCTTTCTCTAAATACTCCGCATAATACGCTCCCATTACACCTGAAGCTGTTCCTGTCACTGGATCTTCAATCGTCCCAGCGTAAGCTGATGAAAAATGACGGCCGTGCATTTGTGCTAGTTCATCATAAGTTTCTAGACAAATTGGGTGAATAGAAGCATTAGGTATTTCTTTTAATACTGATGGAAATGCAGCATTATTAGGTTTCATTCTCTCACATGCATTAAGATTTTTAATCGGTACAATTACAGTCCAATTTCCCGTACTTCCATATACAATCGGTAAACTTACATCTAAATCATTTACTTCTAAACTGATACTATGAGCTAATTCTTCTTTTGAACCTGTAAACTCTTTAAACTGAGGTGCTGCCTGTCTCATTTTAATAAAGGTTTCTCCATTTTCATTTACACGTATTTGTATCGGTAAAATCCCAGCCTTCGTTTCAATCGTAAGGTTACTTTTCTCTTCTAATAAACCTTTTTCACGCAAGGCATATATCGTCCCTACTGTCCCATGACCACATAAATCCATTTCAAAACCAGGTGTAAAATAGCGCATTTTTATATGTGCTACTTCTGAAGAAAGAACAAAAGTTGTTTCGTTAAATCCAATTTTTTCAGCAATACGCTGCATTTCCTCTTCCGTTAATCCATCTGCATCTAATACAATACCTGCTGGATTTCCCTTATTTGGTTTATTCGTAAATGCATCGTAATGAAATACGTTTATAGTCTTCATCTTCTTTTCTCCTAATCTACTTTAAAAATTTTATAATAAAGCTCTGTCTCCGTTTTCATCGAACAATTATTTCTCCAAAATATCCTCTGCATCTTTTCATTTGAAGTATGCGTGCTTCCGATGTAATAAGTAGCCCCCATTTCCTTTAACATATGTAAAGATTGAAGATGCATATGAGAAGCAACTCCTTTCCCGCGATAATAAGGCATTACTCCAAAGTAAAATAATCGTCCTTCACTTTCTGTTCCAGTTTCTATATGCGGTATGGACATACCAATTGGCTCAGTTTTATCATAAAAAACAATACATGACTTTTCCCAACCCTTACCTAACTCTGTTTGCACGGAATAAAAATGTTCATCGATAGTTAAAATTGAAGTTTGATTCCCTGACCCCGACATACATTGTTCCCAAATATATTTAAATTCTTTTTCCGATAACGTTCCTTCTGCTATTGATCGATATGTATATTGTTTTTCAACCATCTCTACATTGTTTAACTCCCTACACACTTCTATCTTTGCTGCATGTAAAGAAAAACCCGCATCAAGTAACACTTTTGCACTTGTGTTATAACTACTAAACCTTTTGTTTAAGACAATACTTGCTCTTTTTAACTCCCAATTAAAACAAACCTCTTCAAATCTACTTATCTTTTCTTTATATGTTTGTACGTTATACAAAACATCTTCTTCTATTTCTTCAATTGTCACTGCATTTGGTAAGCCATTTAATACTTTTTTAGAAGGACCAAATAAGTTTTTAATGACTGTAAGATCGTACTTCACCACTTCACCTCCAATCTACAATTTCTATCCGTAATAACCACTCTCATATACTCATCTCCTTATTTTTAAAATAAATAAGAAAATCCATCCACTTACCATTCTCTAATGAAAATGCCTCTCTCTTGCATTCAAATGAAAAGCCTGCGCTTTCCGCAAGACGCACTGATGGCTCATTATCAACATGTATATGTAATTCGATTCTATGAAAATTAAGGCTATTAAAAAATAACGATAACGTAGCGTTTACACTTTCTACCCCATATCCATTTTTCCAATATTGATTATGAATAGAGTAGCCCATCATTGCCCACTGATAATCCATACGTAAAATTTTTATTAGCTCTAGCTTTCCAATATTAGCCCCATCTTCTTTACGAAAAATACCTAATACATACATCTCATCTCGATGTGCTGCTTCATCAAACCCTCTAATCCATTCCGTGAACCATTCTTTTGTTGGTGATGCCATAACTTGATAGCCATCGTCATATTTATACTGCGATGGCAGTCTCTTATTAAATCCATCTAACCAACTTTCGTAATCATCTTTTTGAAATGGACGGATAATGAGTCTATCCGTCTCTACTTCTAATAACGGTAGCTTCATTTACATCTCTTCCTCCAGTAATTGATTGAATATTCTTTGTTATCTTACACGAAATACAAAATCTAGTAACAAACCTTATGCCCATCAACTTAAGAAATTAGTAGTTCCCCAATACGAAAAAAATAAGTCGAATTCTATAATTAACTGTATAAGGGGAAATTTTTCATTTTGAGGTAATTCCAAACCCTTGGCTTGATAACGATGTGACGGTCGCCCTCCTTAGGAGAATTACTTGGATTCACTAATGAAAAAATTGTACAAAAACGTCATTTTAAATAATCAAGTCAGATTATCTATTTCTAACTTGATTATTTAAAATATAAACCTTTGCCCACTGGCTGAACAGTTTCAAGCACAGTGTCAACCATTTCTTCATTAATCAAGGTTCTTATAATCCAAGCTGAGAGGTCTTGAGCAGCAAAACAACCTGCGGCAGTCGAGATATTCCCTTCGTTTACGAATCTTTGTTCAATAACGTCTACATCAAATTCTTTAAGTTGTTCTACTACAGATGGATATGTAGTTGCTTTTTTGCCAGTTAACAATTTTTTAGCTCCTAGTAGTAGTGAACCAGAACACATAGAGCCTATTAATTGTCTTTGAAGATCTACATGAATGCTATTAAGATATTCTTGATTTTGATATAAACCTTGGACCCCCTTGCCACTTGCAAATATTACTGCGTCAGCGGAAGGTATATCAGATATGCTTCCTGTCATGGGGATACGTAAGCCAGACATGGATATATGAGTTTTTTCCGTTCCTAATAGCTGGACATTCCAATCAGAAATACCGCCAACTAAACGTACACGATTTAATAAATCCCATGGTAAAAAAACATCTATATCAGTAAAGTTATCGAAACAGACTATCGCAATTTTCATTCTCTAGCCTCCTAATTATTGAAATATTAAAAACATTTTAATTATAACAATTTCAAGTGGAGGTAGCGAGGTTTAAATTGCCTAATAGCCGAATATCGTTCGAGCGTTACCAAGCTAAAAAATTGCATCAAAAAAACAAAAACGTTTATACTCTCCACTAACAGAAACATTAACAAAAACCCAGTCATGCTTTATACATAACTGGGTTCTCCATCGTTTCATAATTTTCTATTTCACAAGAACTACATCTCGTAATTCCCTCTTCAACACTTTTCCTAAAGCATTTTTCGGTAACTCATCTATGAATACCACTTCTGGTATTTTGTAACTGGCTAATTTCTGTTTACAATACTGAGTAATACTTTCTTCTGTTAATATTGTTTCGCTATCCTTCACAATGAAAGCTCTTGGAACCTCTCCCCAAAAGTCATCTAGAACTCCAACTACTGCAACTTCTAAAACACCATGTATTTCATGAATAACATCTTCTACTTGATCTGGATATACATTGTCACCACCGCGTATAATAACGTCTTTATATCTTCCCATAATATGCAGGAATCCATCGTCATCTATCATGCCAGCATCACCCATGTTAAACCAGTTATCTTTTACTACCTTCTTTGTCGCCTTTTCATTATTCCAATACCCTTTAAACATGTATGGACTTTTCACATGAATCTCTCCAACTTCATTTGTTGTTAGTTCATGTCCTGTTTCCGGATGAACAATTTTCACCTCTACATTTTTCAAGGTTTTTCCTACAGAAGACATCTTTTCTTTTCCCATCATTGGATGCCATGAGGTTACAACCCAACCTTCTGTACTACCATAACCTTGCACCATATATATTCCTTTTTCCATATATTTTTGAATGAGTGTTTCTGGCACTTTTGTACCACCGCTTTGTGCTACTTTAAAGGTTGAAATGTTACGTTCTTTTTTATTTAATTCATCAAGCATGTAACTATAAACAGCTGGGAACGCAAGCATCGTAGTAATTTTCTCTTCTTCAATCTTATCCCAAATAAGAGTAGGATTCGAATCAGCTAAGAAAATCATCGTAACGCCATGATAAATACAATTTAAAATAGAAAGCACGCCACTCATATGGAACAATGGATGCACAGATAAAAAGCGTTCACCTGCTGGAATTTCTCTTTGGCCCGCAATTTCAGCAAAATAATGATGCAAGTTTTTATGTCCAATTACACATGCTTTCGCCTGTCCAGTCGTTCCTGAAGTAAATAAGTAAATGGCATCGTCTTCTTCATGAACTTCTACGTTCGGTTCTGTCGTTGGCTGTTTTTGCAGCTCTAATTCAAATGAACCAAAGCCTTCTTTTGTCGTTTGAATTACATAAGGGATTTCTTTTACAGCATCAATCTTTAATAATACTTCACTAAATTCTTCATCAATAACTAACACTTTTAATTTCGCTTCTTTTACAATCGTTTCTAATTCATAAACAGTAAGCTGATGATTTAGCGGAATAAATACCGCTCCAATTTTTAGACATGCCATCATAACGCTTGGAAATGGGTGATTATTTTTGCATAGTATTCCTATACGCTCTCCTCTTTGCACACCATTATGTAACAAATATTGTGCAAGCTGATTTACTCGTTCATTATATTGCTGAAACGAATATCTTTTCTTTCCCCCTACAAGCGCTTCCAAATTTGGTGATTGCATTGCTCTCTTTTGTAATAATTGTCGCATCGTTCTCAAGTAAAACTCCCCTTTATATATGTTAGGGTTTTTATTTTACCAGATTAACTATTAATTTACTAAAGATTACACTTAGTGAATATAAGAAGAATATAAAATAGCCATTTACTTGTGAAGTAAATGGCTATTTTTCATTATATATTAGAATACTTCTTGTTCATCACATATTGCACATACTCAGGTGCACTTTTATCAATCTCTTCATCACTTAGTTTATATTCTGCACCATATAAATAAAAGGAAGGCATAAATTCCATACCCGTATATAAGCATGTAGCTTGGAATGGTTTCGTCAACTCATCCATTGTAATCCCACTATTTTCATAGTCTTTTTCTAATCCACCTATAGAAATAGCTACACCAAATTCTTTCCCCTTCACTTTATCTCCTTGTGATCCGTACGCAAATCCATATGTTAATACATCATCGAACCACTTTTTTAATAATGGTGGTGTGCTGTACCAGTAAAGCGGAAATTGAAATATATATCTGTCATGCTCTACTAATAACTTTTGCTCTTCTTCAATATTAAACTCCCAATTCGGTGCCACCTTATATAATTCATGCACCGTAATTTCATCTGAATGTTTCTCAAGTTCTTCTATCCATCTTTTATTAATTTTTGATTTTTCAATATGAGGGTGTGCTACAATTACAAGTGTTCTCATCATTTTCCAGCCCCTTTATAAATTAATCAATCCTTTACGTATTAGTATGAATGAGTTACATATAATTGAAAAGTACGTACTTTCAGGTACTATAGGAACCTTGAAGTACCTTTGGAGGTGTTATATGAATCAAAATGATAATTGTCCAATTGCAACAACACTCGATGTAATCGGTGGAAAATGGAAAGTTCATATTTTATGTATTTTGTCGGATGGAAAAATGCGAACAAATGAAATTAAACGAGAAATCCCAAACATTACACAAAAGGTTCTTACACAACAACTTCGGCAACTTGAAGCTGATGGGATTATCTATCGTACCGTATATCAAGAAGTACCACCAAAGGTTGAGTACACCATAAGTGAATACGGAAAATCTTTAATGCAAATAATGAATGATCTGTTTGAATGGGGAAAAGATCATCAGATTAAAAGATTACATGACTAAAAAAACACTATATACTTTGTTTAATCCTCTACGTTCATATTTTTTATTTTTATAAAGTTCATTTTCATCATTTTTTAGCTAACTTGTTTTCTTAGATTGATGGACGTGACCCCACATCCATCAATCTAAAAAGATACAATTAGAAAAATGAGATTTCTATAAAGTTTCGCATATAAACACTACTTCCGCCTCATTAAACGCTCGCTCTACTTTTTCTAATCTCAATTGTACGTAAGCTATAAAGAAGCACCCCTAAACCGAGAATTTTTTCATTATTAGACGCATTAGAACCTAAGGTAATAGTAGGTACATTTAAACCCATAAACCTTCCACTCCATTCTATAGGCATATAAAAAGATACTCCTTAAAAATAAAAAACGCTATTCTCTCTTTAAAATCATAGAAAAGAATAGCGTTTTTTATTTTGAAATAGAAGTCTGTATTTAAACTAAACATGCTAATATTGATTTTGTACGATTGTCAGTTACTTCATAATAAATTTCTAATCCTTTCCGAGTACCTGTAACCATTTTAGCAGCTTTTAATTTAGATAAATGTTGACTAATTGTACTTTGAGGCATTTGTAAATCCCCATACATTGTTGTTACATTAGTAGGACCTTTTGCAAGCATTATTTTTACTAAAGATAGACGAACTGGATGCGCCAATACCTTTAACACCTCAGCGATTTCTTGAAACATTTCTTTTTTTTCTTTCATCCTATTTCTCCCCTTTTATATACATATTTATGTTATCCATATATATAATTCGAAGGTATATGCGTTTTTGTGTCCGTCATTTTAAAAAAATATAAAAAAACTTTAATCCGAAACTAAAGGATTAGCTTAACATAATGTCTCACTATTCATAATGAATAGGAATCTCGTTATAGAAGCAGTAGTTTTTATGCTACAACTCTACATTCAACTAACTAAAATCAATGAAAAAAAGAGCAGATAGTCCGCTCTTTTATGATGCCTCCTTATGTTCCGTGGAATGTTTAACACTCCCCAGTCTCTTTAGTTTATTCCACCCTACCGCTACTCCTCGAAGCGATGAGAATATAGATTTAATGACAACATAAGTCATAAATTGACGATAAATAAAACGTTGTAAAATTAACCATACTAATGGTTTCGGATTTTCTTCCTCTAATTTAAATGCGAACAGAGAAGCGAGAAGATCCATTAAAAAGAATACAAAATAAAATCCTAAAACTTTTAGCGGATTACTACTAAATAGTCCTATAATCATTAATATATCTGCAAAAGGAGCAATGAATTGCAGAACATATTGGAATAACCACATGTTAGGCAGTGCAATAAACCCTAACGTTTTATGTTTTGAATTACACAACGCTTTTCGATGTTTCCAAAGACATTGAAGTGTACCATATGACCAACGATATCGCTGTTTAAGAAGACTTTTCACATCCTCAGGTGATTCCGTAAAAGCATGCGCTTTTTCTTCATATACAATTCTATGCCCTTGACGTAAAAATGTAATAGTAAGATCGGTATCTTCTGCTAATGTATCTTCGCTTAAATATCCAGATTCAACTACATTCTTCTTGCGCCACGCCCCAATAGCTCCTGGAACGACTGTAATACAATTTAACTCATCAAAAGCTCTACGTTCTAAATTAAACCCTGTAATATACTCAACATGTTGCCAAGTAGTTAACAAATTCCGTCTATTCCCCACTTTGACATTACCTGAAACTGCAGCTACATTCTGATCTTCAAAGTGTCTAACCATTAAAGAAATAGCGTCTTGCGCAATAATAGTATCCGCATCTAAAGTGACAATGATTTCTCCTCGCGATTGTTGAAACCCTAGGTTCATTGCCGATGATTTCCCGCCATTTTCTTTCTGAATGAAACGAACTTTAGGGTGTTTATAAAATGTTTCTTTCATTACTTTTGACGTACCATCTGTCGATCCGTCATCCACAACAATAACTTCAAATTCTCTATAATTACTATTCAAAATTGAGTGAATCGTCTTGGCTATCACCTTTTCTTCATTATATGCCGCTATGACAACACTAACAAAAGGTTGATAAGACGAATTAATATAGCGAGATAACGTTTTTCTTTTCTGCTTCCATGCAAAATAAATTAAGAATAAAAATCGAAAAATCCCTAATCCAATAGCAATATAAAAAATAGTAGTTAATATATGCTTAAAATATCCGGCTCCTGAAAAGACAGCTTTATTGTAAAGTAAATATTGCTTCCCCTCAGAAGAAACAGGAGGCATAATTTCATCTCGCTCTTTATTCATTAAATCTGAAATTGTTACAAAACTATATCCATGCTTTTTTAGGTCTTTAATAATGATCGGGAGCGCCTCTACTGTATGTGTACGATTCCCTCCTGCATCATGGAGAAGAATAACATTTCCCTCTTCCTTATAAACAGGATTAAGAGCACGCTTTACTAATTCATTTGTTGATGGTGTTGCCCAGTCTTCAGGATCAACTTTTTCCGCTACCATTGTATAGTTCATATTTTGTGCACGTAAAATAGGCAATATTTCATTTGCTGAATCCGGGTTAGCATCTGCTTCATATGGAGGTCTAAATAAAACCGTAGAATGTCCAGTTACTTCCTGAATTAAACGTTGCGTCGTATTAAGTTCTACTTTCGTTCGTAGTAAAGACGTATCAGCTATGTTAGGATGCTTGAAAGTATGATTGCCAATTTCATGCCCCTCATCGTATATTCTTTTTACAATACTAGTATTTAGTTGCGCGTTTTCACCAAGTACAAAAAAAGCAGCTTTTATTTGATTCTCTTTTAATATATCTAATATTTCTGGCGTATATTTCGGGTCTGGTCCATCATCAAATGTTAATACTACTTGTTTTCCATTTGGTTTTCCATATCGTTGCACTTCATATGCAGATGGTAAGGATTGATATACTTCATCTGTAAGGTAACCATCTTTGCCTACTTTAAAATCTCTCAATCCATTTTTTCTTTCATTCTCAATCTGTAAAATTTCACCTTGTCCGGAATAATTTACTTCATCTAAACTATTGATTTTATGTAATACATTAGGATTTTTTTGTACCTCAATAGGATTTTTTAAAACTTTCCATATTGTAGGGTCTTCTGCTCCTAATCTCCATAACGCAAATCCCTTTGCATTATTGTCCATTGCGATTTTCACTTGATTATAAAGAGTTACACCGTCTAAGAACCAAGCAGTATGTTCTTTCCCTTCTGTTTTATACCTAAAATAAGGGTTTCCACTCATCTTATCCCATTGAATTTTCATATTTGAATCATGAGCCATTGCCATAACTTCTGAGAAAGTTAAAGACTTCGCAGCTTCTTTACTATTTACTTCCCAATCATATCCATAGTTACCGAAAGCAACTATAAGCTTATTAGACGGAATATTCAGTTCTTTTAATGTATGTTGGAACCATTTATTTGAAGAAATTGGTCCTGGTTCCCCGGCTCCATAGTGCTCATCGTACATCATTACAATTATTCGATCTATTATTTTTGCTAACGCACTATAATCAAAAGCCTTATCATTAGCTGGAACATCTTGTGTAACGAGCAAATCATGTTGATGAAATTCCGTAGTAAGTTCTTTCATAAAATTTGTTAAGTTTTCTCTATCACTTTCAGGTACGGCCTCAAAGTCAATATTAATTCCTGAAAAATGATTCTTTTTAACTTGGCTTACTAAATCATTAATAAACTTTGTCTTTACATCATTTGAGGAATTCAGTAACTTATGAATTAGCCCACTATCAGGACCAGAAGCTTCCTCAGTATAGTTAGTAAGCAAAGGCATAATCTTCACTTGATTTTTTTCTGCCAACTTTACTATCTCAGGTTTGATCTCACTTCTAATCGTTAAATCTGCTTTTAAATGATACCACTCTGGTACTAACGTAGTTAAGGAATCGATATTTTCTTTTAAAGAAGCGGTACTATTTTCATCCCAGTTTACATAAAAACCATACACTTCTTTAGGTTGGTTACTATCCTTCGGCGGATTCACCAAATTTTTATTATCCTTCGTTTCGGTATTTGGGTTAAATTCTTCCTTCTTTAACTGCTGATCACTAAGTTTTTGATTAATTGGTACAAGTTTAGTATCTTGTTGTACAGCGGTATTCATATTTGGAATTTCTGGTGTTGAAAAAATACTTTGAAAGAAAAAATAAAATACAACACCTACACTAACTATTGAGGTACATAGAAACCAAATAAAGGCTATGTTTCTCCTTCCTTTCGGATCATAAAAAACAGGTTTTTCTTTATCTTTCTCTTGTTGAATGTTTTTCTCCATTATATTTTTCACATACTCCTTCTTAATAGAACTATAAAATAATAAAGTGCAACTTTAATCAGCCCTCACCAATTGGGCATTTACAAGCAGCCCAACTCCCACCTAACTTCTTTGCTCCAGCCAAATTTTGAGATGGGAGTTTTACTGCCCACAATAGCGAGAGAAATCCTTTTAGCTTTGAAATGAATCTCTCACTTCCAGATTCTATTGATTCTTCTTTTCATTCCCTTGCTGGTGGCCTCTATTTTCTTGTTGAGACCCCCTACCGTTGTTCCCTTGCTCGTTTCCATCATTTTCTTTCTGGGATCCTCTTCCATTGTTCCCTTGCTCGTTTCCGTTATTTCCCTGTTGAGATCCTCTTCCGTTGTTCCCTTGCTGATTCCCATTATTTCCTTGTTGAGAATCTCTTCCATTGTTCCCTTGCCCATTTCCATTATTCCCTTGTTGAGGCCCTCTTCCATTGTTCCCTTGCTCGTTTCCGTTATTTCCCTGTTGAGATCCTCTTCCGTTGTTCCCTTGCCCATTTCCATTATTTCCTTGTTGGGATCCTCTTCCGTTGTTCCCTTGCCCATTTCCATTATTCCCTTGTTGGGATCCTCTTCCGTTGTTCCCTTGCTGATTCCCATTATTTCCTTGTTGTGATTCTCTACTGTTATTCTCCTGTTGATTCCCTCTATTTTCTTGCTGTGATCCTCTTCCATTGTTTTCTTTTATTTGCTTCGATGGCTGTTCCTCTGTTTTCTTTTGTTCTTTCTGCTCTTGCTTTTCATATTTTTTTTCGTCTACAGGAGATAAATCCATTGATGCATCAGGAGATGACTCCGGCTGTGATTGCACCTCTTCTTCATTTTCCACCGGATTAGGCGGCGTGGCAGGAGGAGTAAGCGATTTGTTTTTCTCATTCTCTTGCTTTATATAGACACCTGTGCCAATTCCAGCTTTTCTAGCATTCTCTCGTACTTGCATCGTGCTACTTTGATATTCAACTGTAATATGTTTTAACTCATATTCTTTCTTCAATTCTTTCATTGCCTTTTCTAACTGTTGTTCTAGCGCCTTGTCCTTTGCAACAGCTGTTAGCATAACTTGCTTATCATTCGTTAAATACTTATCCTCTTGGCTTTGCTGTATAATAGTACGTACTACTTCTTGCAATTGTTTATTTTCCCATTGCTTCAATTCTTTTAAAATACGCCTTCCATCATCATTACAAGCCTGCAAATCTATAACACGAAAATCCTTCGTTACGCTCACCTCTAAACTTGGATTTATATCAACTGAGACGTAAGCAAATACTTTTTCTTCTGGTTGGTTGTAGAAAAACAGCACTGCAAATAGAAAACAAGCAACAAGTATTGATGCAGGTTTTAAAAAGGAAGGGATCGAAAAATGCGATGCTTTTTGTTCTTGCTCATCAAATGAGATTTCCTCCCCAATCATGCAAGAATCCCCTTTTCTTTTACACGTAATAAACTCTCCATTTGGTGTTAAAACAACTACGCTATGCTTTTTTATATCCATCACAATTCCTTTATTCATCATGCTTTTCCCCTCTTATGTAATCCAGAATATATGTATAGTTGTTTGCAAAAATAATACACATTGCAATAATGTATTTTCTATGTCGTTCCAACGTTTTACGACTCACCCTAACACGCGGTTCAATATGTTTAAGCGGTAACTTTTTCTTTCGGAACAGCTCTTCCATCATTTCCTCTTCTTTTATAATAATTTTCACAATTTCTATTAAGTGCTCACGCGTATCACGATGCTTAGGAGATTCTTTAGCAAGCTCTGAGAATGTGATTTTAAACTCAGCTAGCACACTTTGAAAATGAAGAATTTCCTCCTTACGGTTACTATTTTCCATCTCTTTCATATACTCCGTAAGCGACACTTGCATTTCTAACATTTCCTCTTGCTCATCTTCTTTTAAAAAGACAAAGTTATGTTTAGACTCCTTACGTATATAGTCAATTACATCTCTTTTTATAAGAAGATCAGCAAACGCTAAAAAGGATTTTCCTTTTGTATAGGAATACTGTTCAATTGCTTCGTTAAACGCAAACAATCCAATGCTATATTCATCATCCTGTTCTGTAATATATCGGCGGCAGACAGATGAGATTGATTTTCTAATAAAAGGCTGATACTGTACGATAAATGCTTCTTTATCTTCTTCGTTGTTTTGTATGTTACATACGATATCTTCTATTTTCGGTTTTCTTAAGATCTTCATTACTAAACTCAACACTTGTAATCTCCCAGCCTCCTTCAAATAGCAAAATGGCCACTACACAAGTGACCATTTAACCAGATTTTCTTGGTACTTTTCTTCGGGCTTGTCTTCTTGCTGTTAGTTATATTTTTCGAGTCTAACTTTTCCCAACGTTTTCTTAATGATTTTCCTTTTCTCTCGGCACTAAAGTTAAGTTTATATTTTTATCTACTTTCTTATTTTCTACCGTTCGTTTTGCTTATTCTTTTTCTATTTTATCTGCAATCCTTGAATAACTCTTCTCTATATCATTGGTAATTTCATCCTTTTATTTTGGATACCCACTTAATCTAGTAATTTTATTAATGCTTCTATATTCTTTCCTAGTCATTTTTCTTCTATTTATTTTCTTCACTATACATATTCGGAGGAATACATAGTTTTATGGGGGTCAAAAAATATTTTTATAAAAAAATATATATTTATTTCAAAAATAAAAACCATCAATTTGAAAAAGGATAATCAAATTGATGGTTTTCTTATAATATCTATTAAATTAAGTTGGATTCTCATTATATCTAAAAAAGTACTAGCTATCCTCTGCCGATTTTCTCCATTTTTATCTTTCTTGGTTATCATAATATGTCTTATCTGCGTATTTTCTATCATTTCCTTTTAGATAAGCTAAAATTACTTTTGGATTTTTAAGTAAAGTCCAGTCTCCATATGTATCAAATCTTCTGCATGAAGTTATCATTCCATTTTTAATAGTACCGAATTTCTTATTATTTTTCTTTCCCCATTCTTTTAAACGTTTAGCGAAATCTGCATCTTCTGCCATAAGCATGTTTTCATTAAATCCGTTGATTGCCATAAAATCTTTTCTATAGCACCAAAAAATCCCTACAGATATAGCTCCGTACTTAAAAAGTAAAGGGATTATGATTAACATTGCGGAGAGAAATATTCCTAAAGATATTCTTTCAAACTTCCCATTCACCCCACCACCAATGTATGTACCTGAAGCTAAATATTTATCTACATTAGACAACATAGACTCTGTCATTATGGTATCAGCGTCTATAGTAACGATTATTTCTCCACTAGCTATTTTAGCCCCTGCATTTCGAATTTTAGATAAGTTTTTATCGTTATTTTTCAATGTAATACAATTATAAGATTTTGCTATTTCCTCTGTTTTATCTGTACAACGATTTAAAACAACTATAACTTCCGTTTGCTCTTTATATGCCTCTGATGCCTTTGCAATTGAATCTAAACATTTTCTAATGTACTTTTCTTCATTATGCGCAGGAATTATAATAGAAAACTTCACATCTTTTTTCAAATTAACTCCTGAAGATTCGTTTGTCTCAGTCATAATATTCCCCCCTATTTTATAAGGTAAATATCTACTATACATAAATTATATTAATATTTATTAGGTTATATTATAGAAACTGACGGTAAAGAGGCTCTTACTGTCGACGTTCAAAAGCAAGGCGTATAGCAAGCCCCGTTAAAACACTTGCCATAAGCCAACGCTGTACTCGTAGCCACGTCGGGCGTGTGCCAAACCATTTTGCAATTTTACTTGCTGTACATACAATTAGGAGGTTAACTATAAAGCTAACAGTGATTTGTGTAAGGCCCAAAACTGCACCTTGAAAAAGCAACGATCCCTTCTCTGGATCTTCAAATTGAGGTAGAAGTGATACATACAAAATAGCAATCTTTGGATTCAGAAGATTCGTCATGAGTCCCATCAGAAATAATTTCCTTGGTGGCTCATTAGAAATCGTACGAGGTTTCATAATAGATGTAGCACCAGGTTTTATTGAATTCCAGGCGAGCCAGAGCAAGTAAGCAGCACCTGCCCACTTTACTGCTTCATATACAGCGGGAACAGCAACGAATAGAACTGTAAGTCCAAACATAGTTGCGATTATATAGATTACAAATCCGAGCATGATGCCCAATAAAGAAATAAATCCCGCCATACGTCCCTGCGTAATGGAACGGGAAATGAGGTAAATCATATTAGGCCCAGGTGAACAGACCATGCTAAGCGAAACAATTGCAAAAGCTACCAAGGTACTCAAGCTGACCATAAACCTTCCCCCTTTATGTTACATAAAATTTCCTATTGTACATTTTATCATGATTGAGGAGAGAAAAGATTAATATAAATCGATGCAGCTAAGTAATATTATCGGATCGAATGTATTGTAATCACATACTTCTCATTCTCTTAAGTAAGGATCTAAGAGTACCCTATCCATAGAGCTACTAAAACCACTACAAATAAAGCAAAACAACATGTGATATTTCGAATCCATTTTTGTATATCACCAAAATACCTTTCTATAAATATAGCGTTGATAGTAAGCATAAGAAATAAAACAAAGAAAGGCAGCGAGGTATAGGTCCATTTTTATCTTCATGGCTGGAATTATACCCCTTACCAAACTTCTAAATAAAATGTATAGCTGAGTAGTTACCTTATTTTTCAAAAAAATTCTAATTATTTCTTTTTCACTTCTTCTACAAATTCCCATGTCTCTCCGTTATCTTTTGATTGATAAAGTGCACTACTATCGCCATTGTAGTCTCCATCTGCCCCTTGTCCAACTAACATATTAAAAACCCCATCTTTCTCATATGGCATACTAGGTGAATCAAAAGGACTTATTGTGGACTGTGTATGATCTAATTTCACTTCATGCGGCGGATATTCTACCTTTTTGAAAGATACTCCCCCATCATCTGTGCGATATAACTCTCCTTCATTACCAGAAGGCCTAATTGCTCCTAAAAACCCAAGTTTATCATTTATAAAAGTGATTCCTGATACACTACCAATCCCCCCATTAAATGGGTCTGGATTGATAACCTCCCATGTTTTCCCTTCATCACTAGTCTTGCTTAATGAATAAAAGGCGCTCCCTAATGCTTTATCTGTCATATTTAGTTTATAACCAACTTCTTTCGATAGGAAAAACTGTTCTTTTTCATTCTTTAAATCTTGTTGTTTCTTCTCTTTAAGCATATCTTCTTTTGGAGGCGTCTTTGATTTACTCCAACTTGCGTCACTTATTAAATTATATCTAGCAGGGACTAGCTCTTGCTCTTTTCCAGGGACAAATATAGATACAGTATATCCAATGATATCAGAAGCTGCTTTTTTAAGACTCTGCCCCTTACCATCCTCAGTAATATTAATAATTCCCTCTGTATTGGATCCCCAATTTCTTTTTCCATAATAAATCAACCCATACTTATTTTCATTCCATTTTCTAACCGTTTGCTTAACTGGAATCGCCTTAACCGTTTCAATTAAAGGTTCTACTAATTTATCATCATTATAATCAGGCTTTGCGTATCCGTCTCGTATTATAGTAATATCTTCTGACTTCTTCTTATTATAAGAGATTAAATAAGTTTCTTCTTTCCCATCATCATTTTTCCCATAAACAAATGTATCAAACGCTGTGATTGTTCCATCTGAATGAAATGTAAGATCAAAATCAGTTGCCATATACAATTTCTTTGGCAAAGGATATTTTTTATTTATATCTTCAAAAATACCTTCTACTCCAGACTTATATATATTATTATGTTTAAGTTTAACTGACCTTTCATGTTTTAACTTTTCTATAAACCATGCCAATTTACCATTGTAATTTATTGCACTTTTATAAATCTGCATCCCATAAAATGATGTAATTGCAACAATAATGATAATAGAAATGGATCTCCATGCTATTGAATTTGTTAATTTTTTAGATTCATATTCTCTATTTTTTATCACCCGCATTGTAGTAAATGTAGTTATGGATATAAAAAGTACTATACATAATAACAAAATGTAAATATTATAATTCATTCTTCCGTACTTACAGTATAAGGCCAAATCATAACAAAAAATCCCATATACAATTATTAGTATTGGATTTGTTACTAATGACAGAAGTATCCTTTTTGTATTTTCTCTAAATATAGAAACCACCCCTAATTACATGAATTACTGATATTAAGTATACTTTATTGTAAAGTAACAAAAAAGCCATTTAATCTTGCCGCAAAAAATACAATAGACATCTTTCTATTAAAGCCGTTTACAAATCTAGTTGTTTCATAGACAATGGATTTTTGAGTGAATACTAAAGTTGCTTCATTTATATGAATTACAAATCCAAGCATGATGCTCAATAAACAAAATAAATCCTGCCATACGCCCCTACGTAATGGAATGAGAAATAAGATAAATCAAAATAGGCTCACCATACTAAGTGAAACAAGCGCAAAAGCTAGCAAAGTACTCAGGCTCACCATAAACCTTCCTTCTTTATCTTACATAAAATTTCCTATTGTACATTTTATCCTGATTGTGGAGAGAGAAAATTAATATAAACCGATGCAACTAAGTAATATTATCGAATCGAATGTAGTGTAATCACATATTTCTCATTCTCTTAGGTAAGGACTAAAAATAACCTATCCATAGAGCTACTAAAACCACTACGAATAAAGCAAAGCAACATGTAATATTTCGAATCCACTTTTGTATATCATCAAAATACTTTTCTATAAATGCAGTGTAAATAGAAAGCATAAGAAGTGGCACAATGAAAGTAAAGGATCCCAATTTATCGTTAAATTTTTCATTAGTAAATGTACTTACATGAAGGAATAGAAAAACAAACGTTACTATGAATAGCTCAAATAATCTTTTTTTATTCAATCTGCCACCACCTTACAGCAATTCCCTTTTATTCCATTTTATCAGAACATACTGTGTAGCAGTATATGAATATTATATTCATTTCAAAAAGGCCAACAATACAAGATCGTTAGCCTCTAATTTCCATATTCGCACCTTTTATCACTTTACTTCCTAACAACAGGAATCCACATTTCACCAAATACTAAGCCATTTCTCTGCCCCATCTCAACCGTTGTATTCGGTCCACCAACATAGGCAAAATCCTTTGCTTCTGGTAAAGCTTGACCGAAGGCGATGCCAGTAAGCTTATTACTTAGCTCTTCAGCCGTTTTGTCTTCCCCTTTCACTACTAAGTATTCTCCCCTCGGAAACTGAATCACTCTAGATTCTTCTTCTATTTGTGCTTCTGTCATGACACCCGCATAATACATCATTTTGTTATTCACCGCTTCGCTCACGGAAAAAATGTATTCATTTGTAGCTAAAGCTTTTAAAGTGTCCAGCCTTCCATCTTCTTTAACAGCCGACCAAAAGTCTTCCTTTTCTTTATTTATTCCAGCAAAGTCTGTGTATTCACTCTTAATTTCAGTTCCAATACCTAACACAATAAAGCTATCTTTTTCTTCTATAGTATAATTTTTCATATTCAAAACCTGCCTCTTTTTTTATTAATCAAACGATTTATCTTTTCATCTGATACGTTTATAATACCTTTAAACCATGTCAAAAAATGATACTGTTTAGGAGACCAAAATGAAAAAAGTTGAACGGATTAATACAATTATGCGGTATATCAACAACCGCTCTCACTTTACAATTTCTGAAATTATACAAGAATTTAACATATCACGGTCGACAGCTATTAGAGACATTAGAGAAATTGAAGCTATGGGAATGCCACTTGTCGCTGAAGTTGGGAGGACCGGGGGATATTTTGTTATGCACAACTCTATCCTGCCCGTTGTTCGCTTTACTGATAATGAAGTGAAAGCTCTTTTTATTGCCTTTATGGCTACGAGGAATCAACAACTTCCCTACCTAAAGAGTCGTCAATCTTTAGCCGAAAAACTACTAGGACTCATCTCAGAAACCCAGCAAGATGATCTCGTTCTTTTAAATCAACTCTTGCTTTTCCAAGGGACTAACCCTCATAATCCCGATCTCCTTGAGCTTTCTGATCTCCCCCATCCTATGTTAGAAAAACTCATTCAAATCCTTCTTTTGGATAACCATTTATTGATTACTATGAAAGAAGATGAAGAAATCAAGTCTTATCCAATTTATCTATTGCACCTTTATCAAGAAAAAAGCCATTGGATCATTGAAGGGTTTGACTTAAAAAAAGAAAAGAAGATAATGTTTCCTGTCGATGACCTCACCAATATCGAACCATACACGACGAAAAAAAGGCTAAATAAGAAAAAGATTTTAGAAAAACTAAGTAAGAAGGACGAAATAATCAACTTGGTACTTGAACTTGGACCAAAAGCAATTGCCCAGTTCAAAAAATACCATCCTTTAAAAATTTCAATATCTTATACTAATCCTTACCAATCCACAGCCATTTTAAAAACTTTTATCAATATTAACAATCCCGATGAAGTGACGGAAATAATAAATTGGCTGCTTTTTCTAGGGAAGGATATTAAAATCAAAGAAATACCCGATGAAGTATTAGCAGATTTAAAAAAACGAGTGTGCTTATACATTCCATAAGCAGTGAGCCTCAAATATTAAACTTTATCACTGGACAATTATCCTATTTTTAAATACCATTTCATTTACTACAATGAGAGCATAATAAATAATAAAAGCACGGAAAATCTCCCGTGCTTTTCTAAATATATATTATTCCTGAAGGTTTCGTTTATCTCGTTTCTTACCCTAACTGACGTTTAAATGCTTTACTGGCGAAAATGTAAGAGATAACCATTATACCTACGCACCAAGCGAGCGCAATCCAAATGTCGTTGCCAACAGTTCCTTCATATAATAAAGCACGGATCGCATTCACGATTGAAGTTACAGGCTGATTCTCAGCAAATGCACGAATAATTTTTGGCATCGTTTCAGTAGGTACGAAGGCCGAACTAATAAATGGAAGAAAGACTAGCGGGTACGAGTAAGCAGTCGCCCCTTCCATAGACTTCGCTTTCAATCCTGGAATGATAGCTAGCCATGTTAGCGCCAGCGTAAACATCCCAAGTATCCCAGCTACCGCGAGCCAATCTAGAATATTAGCACTAGAACGGAAACCCATTAAGAGTGCAACAATAATAACCACCACGATAGTAAGTACATTAGCAACTAGAGAGGTTAAAACGTGAGCCCACAATATCGATGAGCGCTTAATAGGCATCGTAATGAAACGTGCCATCAGCCCACTCTTTACATCCGAAAATAGTCGCACAGAAGTGTAAGCTACACCGGATGCGATAGCCATTAGCAAAATTCCCGGCAATAAATAATTAACGTAGTTTTCCGTTCCAGTTTTTATTGCGCCGCCAAACACGTAAACAAATAATAGCATCATCATAATCGGTGTAATCGCTACTGTAATAATTGTATCCGGACTGCGCATAATGTTACGCATTAAACGACCTAGTAATACACCTGTTTTACTTTTCATTTACATCCCCTCCTTTTTACCGATAATCGCAAGAAAGATTTCTTCCAATGTCGGTTGCTTTTCAATATACTCTACTTTTGCCGGTGGGAACATCTCTTTTAGTTCAGCAAGAGTACCTGTCGTAATAATTTTTCCGCCATGCAAAATAGCAATACGGTCTGCCAGTTGTTCTGCTTCTTCCAAGTACTGAGTCGTAAGCAAAATAGTTGTACCGCTACCGGCAAGCTCCTTAACTGTATCCCACACTTCGATTCGCGCTTCAGGATCAAGTCCAGTCGTTGGTTCGTCAAGAAAAATAACTGCTGGCGCCCCAATCAAACTCATCGCAATATCAAGCCGGCGCTTCATTCCGCCTGAATACTGATCTGCCCTTTGGTTTGCCGCATCAGTCAGGCTAAATCTTGCAAGTAGATTGTCAGCAACTTGAGCGGGATTGGAAACACCACGTAACTTGGCGATCATTATCAAGTTTTCCCTCCCAGTCAGCATACCGTCTAAAGCTGCGAACTGCCCTGTCAAACTGATACTTTGACGAACATGATCTGGTTGACGCTGTACATCAAATCCGCAAATACTTACTTCACCGCTATCTTGCTTCATTAGTGTCGAAAGGACGTTGACCGTTGTCGTCTTTCCCGCTCCATTTGAGCCTAGCAGCGCGAAAATTTCTCCACGCTGCACCTCAAAATCTACCCCTTTTAAAACTTCTTTGTCTTTAAAGGATTTTTTCAAGCCTTTTACAGAAATCGCTGCATTACTCATACTTTTTTCCTCCCTATAAAGTGAAATTTTAATCAGTGGGGGTTTTGTTCATCCCCCACTGATTATTAGTTGAATCAATCGGGCTTTTACGGGCAGTTGATCGCCCACCTAACTTCTTTGCTTACGCTGAATTTTGAGGTGAGGGTCTTACTGCCCGTTAATGCGGGATAAAAATGTTTTGCGAAGATAATTTATTTACCTCTATCTATTTAGTATCACTGATATTCTGTATTACTTAGTACCGAGTTAAAAATATAACTGAATAGCTATGGTGGCAATTCATATGTGTAACCAGCTAATCAGTCGGTACTACTTATTCCATTTATTTTTTTCTCAATTTCTTCATAATACTTTCATTCAAATCTTCTCGATACTTGGAGACGTAAGTTTTAGCGTTTGCCACTAGTTCGTCAGCAAAGGAAGCCACGTCATCCCCAGTAATGTCAAGCACTTGTCTTCCTTCCGCTGCACCCGCTTCGAACAAATCGATTAATTCATACTGTATGTGTAACATATCCATCCCGTTACCCGCTGAGAAATTCCACATGTAGTTTTGAATTTTCTTAAATACAAATTGGTAGTCCTCTGGCAGAGCCTCAACTCGTGCCATCATCATTTTGTACTCTTTTTTATCACCAATTAACTTTTTGAACATTTCTAACATCTTATTTTCCTCCTTTTTTATAAAACCGAACAAGAAATTCCCAAAGTATCGGCCAGAACATTTTATCTTATGAACCTATTTTGACTTCAAGACGTTAATTTTTGACGATACAAAATCCCATTTTTTCCAAAACAATTCAAGCTCCTGGCGGCCTTCTTCATTTAATGAATAAAACTTACGAGGCGGTCCCATATCTGATGGTTTCTTTTCAATATTTACAAGCTTTTTCTTCTCTAATCGTACGAGGATAGTATACACCGTACCTTCCACAACTTCTGTAAACCCAAGATCATTCAGGTGGCGGGTAATCTCATAGCCATACGTTTCACGGCGACTAATGATTTCCAGTACACACCCTTCCAGTGAACCTTTCAGCATTTCAGTTAAATTTTCCATGTCCAGATCCTCCTTTACCCCCTATTCTGTCTGACTTATATTCAGTATCACAGAGTACTAAGGCGAATTTTTTACTGAGTAGTTTTTGTGAATCCGAACTATTCAGTATTACTTATTACATCTACATTGTATGACTAAGTAGTTATGGATGTCAACTGATTTTTATATTTTTTCTAAAATCCGCTATTACCTATTGTCTACTGAAAATATTTTGAGAAACAACACTACTCAGTATTGCTTACTACAAGTACATTGTATGACTAAGTAGCGATGAATGTCAACTCGATTTTTATATTTTTTCTAAAATCAACTATTACCTATTCGATACAGCCTATTTTCTTTTTTTATTTTGCCCCATACCTATCCCACTAAGAAAAGAAAATACCCCAAAACAAAAAATTCTACATTTTTATTTTGGGGCGCTATACTATACCAAAGTTAATGAATATGGCTAGCTCTTCTTATTAATAAGACAGATCATTTTTTGTTACGATAACATCATAGCCATGTCTTCTGCTGCATTTGTAATCAGTTTTAAACCGAATGTTTCTTGTAATACATCAAGTACGCCAGGTGAAATAAATTCAGGAGCCTTTGGACCGATGCGAATATCTTGAATCCCAAGACTAAATAGCCCTAGTAAAATAGCAACCGCTTTTTGTTCAAACCATGATAGGACAATACTTACTGGCAATTCATTCACTTCACATTGAAAAGCATCAGCTAAAGCAGCCGCTATTTTCACTGTAGAAATTGAATTATTGCACTGTCCTAAATCAATGTAACGCGGAATTTCCGTACCAGGTACAACACCGTAATCCACATCATTAAAGCGGAATTTCCCGCAAGAAGTTGTTAAAATAACCGTTTCTGGCGGAAGTGACGTTGCTAATTCACGATAATATTCTCCGCCTTTTCCCGGTGCATCACAACCGGCGATAACAAAGAAACGCTTTATTTTCCCTTCTTTTACTGCGTCAATAATTTCTGGAGCTAATGATAATACTGTATTATGATGAAACCCTGTCACTAACTGTTCATCCGACTCCATATGTACTTCTGGAAGTTCTAGCGTTTTTTGAATTAATGGTGTAAAATCATCATTTTCAATTTTTTGTACACCTTCTAAACCTGCAATATCATATGAAAAGAATCGATCAGAGTATGATCCTTTAATTGGCATAACACAGTTCGTTGTAGCTAATATGGCACCAGTAAATTTTTCAAAAAGGCGTCTTTGATCATACCATGCCTTACCGATGTTTCCTTTTAAATGTTTATATTTTTTCAGCTGCGGGTATCCGTGTGCTGGTAGCATTTCAGAATGTGTATAAATATTAATGTCTTTTCCTTCTGTTTGCTTTAATAGTTCTTCTAATGCAAATAAATTATGGCCCGTAACTACAATTGCTTTACCTTCTACACGATTTTGTGTAATTTGGACAGGTTCTGGCACACCAAAATGATTCGTATGTGCCTCATCCAATAACTCCATCACCTGTAAAGCTGATTTCCCAACTTTCATAGCCATATCAATATGCTCTTGTTCGTTAAAATTAGAATTTGTTAATGTCATATATAAAGCTTCTTGTGTTGTAGCATCTACAAATGCATCCGTATACCCTAGCTGAGCAGCATGAGTACGATAAGCCGCAATTCCTTTTAACCCAAACACAATCGTATCTTGTAAACTAGCAATCGTTTCATTCTTGCCACACACACCCATTACTTTGCATCCACCTGTTGGCGTTTGTTCACATTGATAACAAAACATATCATCCCACCCTCTCCCAATCATTCATTACACCTTAAGCATAATACCCATTGAAAAAAAGTGATGTGATATCAATCACAATAATATATAAAGATTTGTGACAGTTCATATTGTTGACATAATATTTTTATTGACACTAAAAAATACATTAGTGTGCACACACCTTTCGATACTTTTAAATAGCTAAATAATTAATTTGGAGAAATATATACAAAGAAAAATTTTTTTTGAATCCCTTATACAAATAGTTGCAATTCATCACATATGAAAATAGACATACAAATACGCTATTCTTTCTATCATTCAATAGAAAGAGAATAGCGTATTTTTTATTTTAAGGAACTATCATTTTTTTATTAAAGCCTTTATTGTAAACCTCTTTATTTACAATACATTTACACTATCTTAACATTACTTACATTATTTATATGATATATTTATATAGAAGCTACTTAAGAAATTTCATATACATTTTATCTTTATGATCTCTAATCTAATCAATAAAAAGATCATGTTATATTTTTATAACAGGGGTGAATTACGATGACTGAAACTTTAAAAACACTTATAATGCTTGATGCTACTTACGTTGTTATTGCAATTATGACAGTACTAGTATTTGTATACTTGGAATTAAAATCTCAGTAATATATGCTGGCGTAATCGACAGATTCAGCATTTAAATATAGTTAGAAGAAAGAGAGGAGAAAATTATTTCTCCTCTCTTTTGTATTTCTACAATTTCTTATTTTAATAAATCCAATGTATGTAAAAGTAATCCCTTGTCTCCTACTTCTCCATGACCAGGTACTACCGAATTTATATTTCCATATCGCTTCAGCACATTCTCAATCGATGTAGACCATTCATTTACGTACGCATCCGCAACATTTCCTAAATCTTTAGCTTCCGCAGATTTTACTAAACAGCCTCCAGCTAAAATTTGATATTGTGGCAACCAAACAACAATATTATCTTCTGTATGTCCTTTCCCTGGATAGAACGTTTCTACTTTTGTATTGCCAAACTTCAAACTCGTAATTGTTTGTAAATCTCCAAGCGGCTCTTCATATCCACTTTTCTTTGCTAGTTCTGCGGTTAATGCTGTACTATGCGCTTTAATGCCTCTTTCTTTCAACGCTGTTATTCCGCCAATTCGATCAGCGTGCGCATGTGTAATAATGACATCCGTTACGCACTTCTGAAATTTCTTTTCTACCATTTCTATTAGTTCCTTCGTTAATTTATCATCCCAAGAAGAATCAACAAGTACTAAACCTTTAGAAGTATTAAGAACTAGACCGTTCGAAGGAACTGCTTCTCCATTAAAATAACCTAACTCCGTATGAACCCATACATTCTTGTTTAACTGAGATATTGAAATGGTTCCCGTCTCATTTTTTATTACTTTTTGCTCTACCTTTTGTGATGCTTGTACAGAAGAAATCGTGCTAACAAATTGAGTTGTTCCTAGTAAACTTACACATAATCCTACTTTTAACAACGTATTCTTTTTCATGTTATCAACCCTTTCTTTCAAGCTAAATAGTTATTACCTATATTAGACAATTCATCTCAAATGTTTGTTCCATCTTCATTTGCATACTTTTATGTAATTAACAAAAAAGCGTACAAAATTTTGTACGCTTTAAAACTTAATCTTCCATTCCATAATTCTCAAACTCTTCCTCATTCCCATAAAACACATTCAAATCAATATACTTTTCTTTTCCATTATAACCGCTTAATCTCCCGCGGTTCGTGTATTGCCAAAACGTCCATTTTCTCTCATCAGATAAACTTGTTTTTGTAAGAACACTACGAATCCATATATCACATTTTGGATACGCATCCTTTATATATAAATCATACGCCTCTTGCGTTGCATACAATATTACTTTCTTATCGTAATGTTTTTCTAGCATTTCAATCATGACCGCCAACTCTTTCGTAACATCTTCACGCTTAGGTGGATTATCTTTTTTGTTAGCGTAAAACTCAACATCAATCACGGGTGGCAGTGCTTGTTTATATTTTGGAACAGTTCGTATAAATTGCTCTGCTTGTGTTTCACCCTTACTATCGAAACTAAAAAAATGATACGCTCCGATACGCATATCTGTCTTATTCGCATTCCTCCAATTTTTCGAAAAGTACTCATCCACAAACGAACTTCCTTCAGTCGCCTTTATAAACGCAAACTTCATATTTTGCTTTTCCAACTCTCTCCAATCTATATCCCCTTGATACGATGCGACATCTACACCTTTTATTTCATACTTATCAGCACTTATTTGATTCGGAATGAATATGCCTTGAAAAACTAAGTAAACGACAACACTTATTACACTAATTAAAGTAAAGATTCCTCCTATAAAAAGCTTCTTTTTCATTCATATCACCCATCTTTACAAATTAAAATTCTACTTACCATTCACGCTTTTTATTAATTTTCATTTTTTCTTTAAACGCCTTCTCTAAATCAATATTTAATTTATTTGCTAAATCACATACATTCCAAATTACATCAAACATTTCTAAACCGATCTCTCTTTTCGCATCTTGTATTGTATCACGCTTTAATATGACTTCCGCTAATTCACCTAATTCCGCTATCGTATATATCGTACGCTCTTCAATTGTTGTGTCTTGAAATCCTTTTTTTTTACTGAAATTTGATACATACCTCTGAAATTCCACAATATTCATACTTAATCTCCCCTCATTACAAATACTCCATTTTTCTATTACCCTTAAAATCAAAATTGCATTTTGTTAAATTATAACATTCAGACTATAATTTATTTATAGCCTATTAACGGAGGTGTTTTCAATGACTCTCTTCGCTTCCCCATCATTATTCATAGTGGCAATCCTTTCATTTGCACTAGCTTATTTCATTGGAGTAAAACAATACACTTGGCTCTTATCAGGATTCAACGAACGCCGCGTGCCTGATAAAGTGAAGTTATCAAAAATAGTTGGTCTTTATAATTTAGTTGCTGGTGTCATTGCCACAATCGGTAGTGTCTTCACTACTCCTAATGTCACAATCGTTATTCCTATCATTATAATTGGACACTTTATTATCGCCGCTTATGTAAATACACGCATGGTGCAGTGAAAAAAGATCACCCAAATGGATGATCTTTTTTATAATTTATCAACATATTGCTTCGCTTCTAGTAAGGAAAAACCAAAAGCTTCTCTTACTCTCTTAACTGCTGTAATTTTTTTGCCTTCTTCTACAAGCTGACGTAGTTCTTTATTAATTTCAGGTTCTCTTTCTATAATTCCCATTTCTTTCGTAATTAATTGTAATCTATCTTCAATTCTCTTTAAACGCGCATCATTTTTCTTTTCAATTGTAGTTAATTTTTCAGCGATATAAATGAAACCAAAGGCTACTATCGGTATAACCATCCAGAATTCCATGAATGTTCCCCCTTACTAACTTTCATTTGTTTTATCTCACTAACTTATGTAAATTTTACCACATAACACATTTAATGTATAATATCACTATATCAAACTGTTAATAAAACCTATTATTTTAGGGGGACACTTTATGAAAAGATTTTTATATACGTTACTTCAATTTGTAGTTCTTTCAATCGTGCTACATTTATTATTTGATATAGTGGGTTGGCTGGTTTTCAATGCACCAATTAAAAACAAACAAATCATTATTCCTTTAATAACAACCTCATGGGTTATGTACATGTACCGCGATAAATTTTTTCAAAAGTTCACTTCAAACTAACTAAAAGAGAAAACACTTCATTGGTGAATGACGGAGTGTTTTCTTTTTTTACTACTGTATAATAAAATTAATATTCTGTTTTTAAAGGAAGGAGTCACCATGAACTTAAAAAGTAGCAATATATACGAGAAAATGAACCAATATTCCGTTGTAGGTTTAAGCCTCGCTGTTATACGTAATGGCAAACTAGATGAAGCGACTGCCTTTGGAACACTTGAAGCTGGAACAACTAGAGCTGTTACTACAAATTCTCTCTTTAATTCTTGCTCTATCAGCAAATTCATCACTACAATGCTCGTACTAACATTATCAGAGCATGGTATCGTGCATTTAGATGAAGACGTAAATGATAAACTCACATCTTGGAACATTCCTACCAATCTATTTACTTCACAAAAAAGCATCACTTTGAGAAACTTATTAAGCCATCAATCTGGACTCATTGATCCACCTAATAGTTTTGAACATTATACACCTGCAAAAGGATTACCTAATATGTCTGAGCTCCTTTCCGGTAAAACACTATATTGCCCTGTACCTATAGAGGTAGCTTATAAACCAGAAAGTGAATTTCATTACTCGGACGCAAACTTTTGTATAATCGAACTACTACTAGAAGATATTACAGGAAAATCATTTAGTCAGTTATTAGAAGAACATATCTTCCAGCCACTACAAATGAAAAATAGTACACTCTTCTCTCCAAAAGACATAGATAAAACCGATGTTTTTGCTTGCGGCCATAATAAAGATGGAACTGTAACAAATGAGAGATTTCCATTTTATCCATTCGCAGCTGCTTCAGGTATTTGGACAACACCAACTGACTTATCAACTTTAGTAATTGAAATTATTCATTCCTTACAAGGAAAGGGCAAACTAAAACTTTCTCAAAAATTAGTACTAGACATGATTTCTCCTCAAGGTTGTTCAAAATGGACTGGATTAGGTGTTTTTCTAGATGATTCTAATGAAGAATTACAGATTTATTCACTCGGATGGGGCGTTGGATTTCAATGTATGATGGTTTGTTATCCATACTGCGGGAATGGGGCTGTTATTATGACTAATTCCGATTTAGGTGTTCATCAAATGGAAGGGATCATTGGTGAGGTTGTAAAAACGTTATCCTTATAATGAAAATAAAGAAGCTGTTCCTTCCAGCTTCTTTATCTATATAACATTTTTCGCAACAATTTTTATATGTTCTGGTGCGATAATTTCCGTTATACTTTCCTGGAAATCTTCATGTAACATTTCTTCCAAATGTTCTAACTGCACTTCAACATGAGTGCATTCTAAATTATGTATATTTAATAGTGCATAATGATCTTTTTTCTTAATTACTAAATATTGATTTTCCTCTGTCACAAGTACAGAACCTAATCGGACTCCTAGTAAGCGTTGATCATCAAACTTCATAATTACTTCTCCTTCCCTCATATAAACGAAATTACAATGAAAATAATTACATTTATGGAAAAACACGCTTATTTAGACTATATCATAATTTACTAAAATAGAAATATCTTTTTCTGTTTTAATAAAAATCCCTATTTTTTCATATATTTCGATACAAAAAACTTTCTCAACATAAAATTAGAATTTTCAGTTTTTATTTTTATGAAAATCTATTATAATAAAGTTAATAAATGTTTGACCTCTCCTAATTCATGTACATATGGATGATCAGTAGTTATTGCTACTGATCTATTTTTTTGATTTCAGAAAGCAAATATGCTGCATCCTTTCCTACACCACAAATAAGTGCGGAACCCCTTTGAGATTGCCATGGCAAACCGATATAATACAATCCTCTTACTGGACTAATTCCCTTTATATGATTAGGAAATCCTTTCTCATTCACTGCCTGTTCAATTTCAATCCAATTATAATTTTGAACAAAACCAGTTGACCATATAACGCTTTCTGCACTATAAATATCACCATTCTGAAACATAATGTTATTTCCTGATGCACTTACTGCTTTTTCTTGCAGTTTAATTGCTCCATTACGAATAAGTTTCTTACCTTCAAAACCGAAAATAGGGTCCTTTCTCTTCTGAAACCATCTTCCCCTCTTTGTATTTATTTCAGCATACAATAAACCCACTTTTTCTAGCAGATTAAAAATACTTTTTCCAAAAAGTTGTAACGGTAAAAACGTTAAAGGATGACTAATAGACACCGTAACTTCATGCGTTTTTGCAAGTTCTACTGCGATTTGCATTCCTGAATTTCCGCCCCCTACTACAAGTACCTTCCCCTGTGGAATTTGCGATAATGATTTATATTGTGATGAATGTATTTGAAAAATATGTGGTGAAAGATTTTCTGAAAGCGAGGGAATAAATGGATGCTGAAAACCACCTGATGCGATAATAACTTTTTTCGTTTGTAAAATTTCTGTAGGAGTGTGTAATTCAAATATTTCTTTTTCTTTCTTTATCTTTAAAACTTCCGTTTGCAATTGTACCGGTAATTGAAAATGTATTGTATATTCTTCTAAATAAGTTGCAATTTCATCTTTATATGGAAATTCATTTTTTTCACCTATTAACACCATACCCGGTAAGCTACTGTAGGACCTTGGGGTAAAAAGCTGCAAAGAATCATATCTATTTCTCCATGAATCACCAATTCGGTTTCCTGCCTCGAGTAATAAAAAATTATATCCTGCCTGCTTCAAGTAGTATCCTATGTTCAATCCCGCTTGACCAGCTCCAACAATGATTGCATCTAACATCTTTTCCCTCCTCCTTACAACAAATGAATATATGCTCATTTGTTCATGTATTTTATCATACGATTTATTTTTCAATAATTCAATCTGTTTAACAACATGAAAAAGAGCAGTTCACTACTTTATGAACTACTCTTCATTCCATTTACCACGTAACTACACTACTTAACCCATGAATATTTGTATATGAAGCCTTTCTACTCCGACAATTTTCCCTCATAAAATATAATTCTATTTAAAAACGGATCAATCACAGTTAATTCGCTTGTCCCCCAAGGTGTTATTTCTATATCAGGCTTCGAATAAGCATATTCTTTACTTGATAATACAGCATGATAAGCCTTTACATTATCTATTTTGACCCGAATTGCACCACCTGGTGAAGCATCCCCATGATGCTCAGATAAATGTATCACAGTATCATCTAACGAAATTTGTATATATAATGGCATATTTTCCTCATACCGATGTTCCCAATCCAGTTTAAAACCTAAAAAATTCAAGTAAAATAACTGAGCCTTTTCAACATCAAAAATTCTAAATATAGGTGTAATCATTTATAACTTCATCTCCTATTTATAAACATCCGCAGCCAATTCCCTCAAAACTTCTACATTCACTACTTCAAAACAACCATTGTTTTTCTTGATTATATTTTTATCACAAAAGAGATTCAAAGTACGTAATAAATGCCGATAACTCGTTCCTAACAATTCCGCTATTTCCGTTAAATTCCCACTAAACACAATTCTATTTTCATGCTGAACTGCTCGTTCTCCTGCTGCTAACATGTAACTCGCCAGTCTATTTTCAAGTGGATACAATAAATTAATTGTACTGTTTTTGGAAAGTCGGTTTAATTTATGTGCTAATGATCCGCAAATACATCTTAAAAATTTCGCATCATGAAATAGCTTATTTCTCACTTTTCCTAAAGGTAACCCCACACAATACGAATCTGCCATCACTTGTACGTTTGAAGTGATTCTTTGAGAATGAATTAACTCCACATCTCCAAGTAACTGCAAACTATCGTAAAAACATAATAATACCGATTTCCCGTTACTTAATGTGTTAAACGCTTTCGCTTTTCCTTCAACAAAGAAATATAAATAATCTATCTCTTCATTTTCTCTACAAATAAACTCATTCTTTTTAAAAAATATAAGTTCCATATATGGCTTCATATCATTACTAAAAAATGAATCAATATTATTTTGCTTCATATACTCTGCTAATTTAATAGAATTACATACTTTCTTCATAGTCCCCCACCTTTACAACTCATCCCCATTGTAATCAAAATTTTCTTCTTCCACTATGACATATGTCATAACAATACACAATTTCAGCATGATACAGTCATTACAAATATGAAATATAAAGGGGATATTACATTGTATAACTTTCTTTCTGTCTTTATTGGTGTGCTCATCGCCGTTATGCTTCCACTGAATGGGATTTTATCTGAGTTAATTGGCAAGTACACAGCAAGCGTGGTCATTCACCTTGTCGGTTTAATTGCAGTTATCTTCATTTTAATCATAAACAAAAACAAAATTCGTTTCGATAAAAGTATTCCACTTTTTTTATATAGCGCTGGAGCGATTGGAGTATTCACTGTTCTTTTTAACAATATAAGTTTCTCCGTCCTTGGTGCTTCTATTACGATCGCATTAAGTTTACTCGGTCAATCCATTGCTTCCATAGTTATTGATCATTTCGGTTTATTAGGAATGAAAGTTGCAAAGTTTGAAAAGAAAAAACTAGTTGGATTGGCATTCATCTCTTCTGGGATTATTATCATGACAATATATTAATGGGGGCAAAAATATGTTATATATTACGATCGCTATTTTAGCTGGTGTTTCTATCGTCATTGCTAGAATTATTAACGCGAATTTAGCAAAGGAAATTGGAAACTGGGAAGGCACGTTTTTCAATTATATTACTGGATTATTTTTCTCTATGTTATTTTTAATTTTCAGTTCAGATTCATTGTATATTCCTATTCATACGTTGCAATCTATTCCTATCGCCGTGTACTTAGGTGGATTAGTAGGCGTTATCGTTATTTCATTATCCAACTATATTACTCCTAAAATATCAGCCTTTTATTTAACATTACTCATCTTTATCGGACAATTATTTGCGGGGACTATTATTGATTTCTTCCTGACAAATGAACTCTCAATCGGTAAAGTTATCGGTGGCATTTTCGTATTAATTGGGCTCACTTACAATTTACTCATAGATCGCCCGATAAAAACTGTGAAGCATAACCAAGTTCAACTATAATACTTTACGCTTACCTATCATATATTAATAGAAAAGCTCTTCACACGAAGTAATAGAGAGGAGAAAACCCTATTAAAAAAATTATTTTATTGCTAGGTAGCGTATTAATTATTTCTGGAATTGTATGGTTTATAAACTCGGGAAAATCTATTCAAGATCTCTATACTGCAAATCAACTGAAAAAGAAAGCTACTATTATTTCAAGCTCGCGAGATCCAAATGAGCCCCCTGTTTTTTTAGGAAAACAGGAAATAAAAGATATACATGTAGAATCAATTAAAACAAAAAAGGATATCTTTCTCACAAAAACAGATGAATTAAAAACGTTTATTACGAGTATGAATACCGCAAAAAAAGGAAAATTAACATTGGATGAGGAAGGATCAGATTTAATAGATTGTGATATGTGGATTACATTCGAAGATGGAACTTATAAAAAATATTTCATATGGGTAGTTGATCATCACAATAGCGAAGTGATGATTGCGCAACAAGATACTCCTGATGATGTAAACCTTACGTATTACCAATTAAATGAAGACAATTCGAAAAAAGTATATAACTTATTCAAAAAAATTATTTAAACGAAAAAGTCATGAGCACGCGAGCTCATGACTTTTTGCACTATATATACTCAGGGAACACTCTACAACCCTTTTCCTGCTCTATATCATGGCCAAAGAAAACAATCGGTTTCTCTTTCGTCACAACTTCTTTTAAACGTTTAATTGAAGATAAAGCTAATTCTGGATCAAATCCTGCGAACGGCACTTCATCTTCAAAATTCTCTTTCGTGTACGATGCGTCAATCGTTAATAAAACTGAACCGGATTGCTCCGTCTCAATGAATAACGACTGATGGCCTGGAGAATGCCCTGGCGTATACAATAATTGAACACCGGGTACCACTTCATAATCCCCTTCAATAATTTTGTAGTTCAAATGCAGTAATATACATTCGTCCATATATTCTTCTCTATGAAGTGCTGCCTCATATTCCGTTCGTTGTACAATAATCGGTGTATTTGTAAAAGCACCGTTTCCTCCTGCATGATCAAAATGTAAGTGAGAACTAATAATATATAGAAGGTCTTCTGGCTCATACCCTACACGCTTTAAAATATTGACAATTCTATCTTCTTCAGTCATTTTCGGTAAGATCTGTCCCTCAACAAATGTACCGTTAAAAAGCCCTTCATTATTAACTGCACTTTCTGGCATACCAGTGTCTACTAAAATAGGACCTTCTTCCGTCTCCAAAAGATAACACCAAACCGGCAAGTCTAATAGTTTCCCTGGAGTTAAAGTACCGTTAACAGACGAATGATCCAACATACAACGACCTGCTGGGATGAAATAAAGTTTCTTTACTGTCATTATGTATCCACCTTTACATTTAGTTTTGGATAAAGTAATACAGTAAAAAATTCTTCTTTTTAGAAATAAACTCCTTCTAGACTATCAGTACAGCTTGCATAAAAATGAAACATTAACACCGATTAACGCTGAAAACTTAAAGAAAGCACATGCACTACTTGAAAGCGGGCACACCATTGAAAAAATCGTATTAGAGAAATTTTAATCATGATAGTGACAGATAGTATGTAAAATTATATTAACGATTTTTCGAATATATCTATCATAACGTACAATATATCAACGATTTTTCAAATATATCTATCACAAACCAAATTATATCAACGATTCGACAAGGTATATCGATTTATCGACAAATAACAACAATAAGAAAAGGCTGTTCCAGATGAACAGCCTTTTCTTTATTTACTTGAAATCTCTTTATTATTTTGAACGTCTAACGGAGCTCGCTTTCCTATTCCAAAAGCATAGAAACTAATTGTAACGATAGCTAAGAAAATAATACCTACAACTAATGAAATACGAGTATCATCGTTAAACCACATTCCGATTAATACCATAATTAAAAAGGCAATCGTTAAATAGTTTGTTACAGGAGCAAATGGCATTTTGAACGGATGATCTTTCATCTCTGCTCCCTTTTCTTTTCTAAAATTAATTTGACTAATTAAAATGACGAACCATGGTACCATACCAGGGAGTACACTCGCACTATATACATATACGAATAAATTTTTCGGTGCGATGTAACTTAAAACAACACCAACCGCCAGACCGATAATTACGCCAACTGTACCGAATAAAGGTACACCATTTCCAGAAAGTTTCGTGAAATATTTCGGTGCTTGTCCATTTACACCTAACGTATAAAGCATACGTCCAGCACTATAAATACCACTATTACAACCAGACATTGCCGCTGTAATTACAACGAAGTTAATAAGTCCAGCTGCTGCCGTAATACCAACTTTCGCAAAAGTCGCTACGAACGGGCTACCAATTGTACTTAATTGATCCCACGGATATACAGTTACAATAACGAAAATAGCACCAATATAGAATATTAAAATACGCCAAATTGTACTTTGAATCGCTCTTGTAAGTGTCTTCTTCGGATTTTTCGCTTCGCCAGCAGTAATTCCGATTAATTCCACACCTTGATACGCTCCAACTACAAGTGATAATGCAAAGAAGAATCCTGAAAAACCACCTGTAAAGAAACCGCCATTTGACCAAAGATTAGATATGCCAATCGCTTCTCCGCCGTTACCAATTCCAAAGAAAATAAGGCCAAACCCTGCAATAATCATTAATAGAATCGTAACGATTTTAATCATCGCGAACCAAAATTCAAATTCACCAAATGACTTAACTGAAATTAAGTTAGCTGCACCAAGAATAACCATTGCGATTATACCTGGTATCCAAGCTGGTAAATCCGGGAACCAATATTGCATATACGCTCCAACCGCGATAATTTCTGACATCCCAACGATAACCCACTGGAACCAGTTACTCCAAGCTGTCATATAACCAGCTAGCGGATGAATATACTTATGACCGAACGTCGCAAATGAGCCTGTACTTGGCTCCATATACAACATTTCTCCCATGGCACGCATGATGAAGAAGATGAAAATACCTGCAATTGCATAAGCAAGCATTACTGACGGACCTGTCCATTTAATTGTGCTGGCTGACCCCATAAACAAACCAACACCAATCGTTCCGCCTAAAGCAATCATTTGAATATGACGTGCTTCTAAACCTCTTTTCAATTCTTTGTTTGCCACTTCACTTCCCCCTCTTAGATGATTCATAGCCGCATTTTAAAACAAGATGCTTTCCCCTAATTCCTTTCGGCCCTGAAAATGATGAAGCAAACGTCATTTTACACTAGCTTTAAAGCTATCCTAAAATCGTTTTGTGCTCCTAATAAAATTCTCAAAACCTTTCATCTTCCAATATTCTATAAATCTTAAAATTACTCACCTTATATTAATTCATTAATCTGAAAAATTCAATTATTTTTTCAATAAATCAATATGCATGATCGCACTTAATTTTTAACTAAATTAACAATAAAATACATCTATTCAATATGATTCCGGCATGTATATTATTACAATATAAATAACCGAGGAGATCTTATCTTCCTCGGTTTCATACTTCATGCACTTCAATCTTCATAGTTGATAACGTAATTTCCCAAACGCTAGATTCATATACCAATCAGAAATTTAATATATTAATAAATTACTAACTTCTTTAGTCCAGTCCAATTTTGAGGCATAAAATATAAAAGAGTCTCATTAAAAAATGAGACTCTTTTACGATTTCATATTTAAATCGATTTCGAAGTTTTCTTACCAAAGATAAACACTTTAGTAAACATTGCCATTATAACTACAATAACCAGAAAATAAAGTGGCATCACCAGTAACGAGCCTGTATGCAGCTGACTCATTCCCCAAATTGTCATCGTTACAATTACATAGTACCCTAAACTAAACAATGCACCTGCTGTACCAATAACATCTTGAAAATCTACTAATGCTAAACTTAAACAGTTAGGTAACGCTACTCCAATCCCTAATAACAATATAAACATCGCTATTAAAAATACAACCATATATATAACATTCGGATTTGATCCAACAAACGTAATAACAGATAAAAGGATAGCTCCTCCTATCATTACGAGACAACCGATATATATAATTTTCTCTGGTTTATAAGTAGCAAGTAAACGTTTTGAAACTTTCGCTCCAACAATAGAAGCAGACGCTACAACAATTCCTAAAAATCCATACATACTAGGTGATAATTGAAAGTATTCAATAAAGATAAACGGCGCTTCTGCATAATAGCTAAATAAAACACCATTTGCTCCTCCAATTAATAGCCCATATGTTACTACTTTCGGATTTGTAATTAATCTTTTCAATACTGAAAAGACATTTATTTCATTTGTCACTGAGTCCGTTTTTGTTTCTGGAAGAGAAACAAACGTATACAGAAAAATCCCGACACTCATAACAACTAAACTTAAAAATACTATTTTAAATCCAAACATTTGATCAAGAAAGCCACCAATTAACGGTCCTATAGCTGGTGTAAAAGCAATGACTGCCGAAATTTGAGCGAACATAACATGCCGCTTATGCCCTTCTACACTTTCCCGAAGAATCGTTTGTGTAACCACGGATCCTGCACTTGCTCCAAACGCTTGAATAAAACGACTTATCAATAAAACTTCAATGGAACTTGCAATATAGCATAAGAAACTCCCAGCGCCATATATGAAAATTCCAAGTAACATCGCTCGGCGACGACCAATTATATCTGATAACCACCCAATAAAAAATACACCTAACGCAAATCCAGCAAAATACACACTAAGTGTTAACTGCACCTCATTATTACTTACATGTAACGCCTTTGAAATGTCCGGTAAAGACGGTGTGTAAATCGTTTCACTAATTTGCGGAAATGCGACAAGAATAATCATTAACAAAAGTGATGGTACTGAGACTTTTTTCATTTTTCATACCCTCCTATAACTTTGAAAATCTCAGAAATAAAAAGACTTTCCTTAGCTACGGAACAGGAGGGGCCATTATAGAAATTCGATCATAAAACAACAAAGAAAACACCTCAATTACGTATGTTAATACTTATAGGAGGGTAATATTAACATTGATTTTTAAATATACTTTTTCAATTATATTACATATTGCGTTTCTTTTACTAGTGCTCGGCCTTGGAGGATTGTTAAAAAGATAACTTGATGCAGTCACCTTTTTATGGAATAATTAGAAATAGTTTGAATTCATAAGTTTAATTATTAAACGATAGACTAGTATATTTTAATGTCACAAGCTTACAAACAGGAGGACTTTCGTAATGATTGAAATTTTAAGGACAGTAGTAAACTTTCTAATTTCTCTATTCTCAGGAGAATTACCATTTGTATATTATGTATGGATTATTACCCTATTCCTAATTCAAATAACCCAATCTACTCTAAACTATAAACTCTTTAACAAGAAAAACAATTTAAGCACTTATATATCGGAAGGATTACTCGCTTTTATTATTTTATTGTTTGGAGGCATGTTAGTATCTAAGTTACTTGCTTACATAATAGACGATCCTACTATTAGTATGACAAATGTAACACATTATTTTATTTCTCTTATCATATTAACTATTTTTGTCGTAATAACCTGTATTAAAGACTTTATAGAGACATCTATAAAGAATAAAAATATATCTCTTTTGAGCTTTTTAGTAATTTCCTTCATAACAAGTATACTTTCATTCAAGTTTTTATCACCTTTAATTGAAGGTTCTTTTTCTCTTTCTAAATCTTTTATAACTACTTTAATTATTCTAGTAACTGTATCCATTCCTCTATTAATTTCTTTAGAGGAAAAATATGCAGGTGAAAAGGAAACGGAAAATTTATAGCTTCTCATTTACAGAAAAGAAAGAGGGAGCTCCCCTCTTTCTTTTCTATCGTTCTATTTCACAAGACTAAATCATTCCTTTTAATATTAATCCTAAAACTGACATTATTATCGCGCTAATAATAATCCGCAAAATCCAAGTTGTGTTTGTACTTATTTTTTCTAATTGCTTATTGATTGTTGCTATATCTTTCTCATTAATAGTAGTACGCGTTTCTAAATTTCGAATGTCTCTCATAATTTCTTTTTGCTCCGCCTTGAGACTGTCAATTTTAGCGTAAACATCTTCCATATATTCACACCCTCTGTTCATCTTAATAGAAAAATCTATATATATTATGAGACAACCCTCTTACCTGTGAATACATTGCGTATATCCGCGTACCAAATTATTTGTACAATCTAATTGAATTACTCACATGTTTCCATTTTTCTATTTATAAATTAGCGTTAAGATAAATTAAAATTAGAAAAGGAATCCCTTGTTTATTTAACAACAAACAAGATGCAATCCAACATTCGGGAGCACCTACGATAATTTCTATTGTTTTCATCACCATTTTCATATTTACAACTCAATATAATCAGTATGATTTTCTGAAGAATCCACTTTTTCAGCTGCTTAATGTATACTAATATTAATACGAAATAGCTGTATTGATAAACTCTCTAGAACAATAAATATACTGGCTGAAACGGATCTATATCCGATATTTTTTCCAGTAACATGAATGGTTATTTCTGATAAATGCGTTTGTATATCATTGTTTTCAATAATTTCATCCTCAACCTTTACAATATCTGCTTCACAATCTACTTCTTTAAAAGTTTTCAATAATTTTGTTTCCAATAAACTACAATCAAAATTCTCATCTTTTATTACAGCAAATTTAACCTTCATATCGATTTCCCCATTTTTAACAAACTAAAATCATTAAATCAATATAAATATATATTATTCTATTAAATAATTCAAAATATACGCTTCTTATATACATTATTAAAAATCAGTTCTAAAGAATTAAATGCAAAAAGAAATTAAATATACAAATCCCCTTTTTCAACCAATCAATATAGAATTCCCTTATGCCCAATGATTAAAATTTTTTCATTTTAAAGCCATAGATTCTGAGGATTTTTTGTTTTTATATTAATAATTCATTTCTTGAATTTTGTAGCATCGGAAATAATAATATAGTGAAACAAATTAAATATTAGGCGTTCCACTGATCTTTCGTATAATTCGTCTCTTAATTATTTTGCTCATTGCGCTTTTTTATTTCCATCCCTATTTCAACTGAACTTTGTGTAATAATGCATATTTCAAATACATTATTTCCTTTCACTCATACTTTTATCATTAAGTTTTTATTCACAAATTCGTAACACATATATATGAGTTATCATGCTAAAATTAGTTTATTCACAAGAAGAAGTTATTCTTAATAAATCAATAATTTTTAATACCCTGTTTAAAGCCTTGCCCCCCTGCAAGGCTTTTTCCTATTTAACTAGAGTAGTAGTTTTCGTTATGCATCTCTCTTCTTTGTTCCTTACCCTACAAATAATACTGCATGTTTATTTTAATTTTTCAGCATCCGTACTCGCTCTGTTCGAGAGCTCTTTACCAAATATTCAATCTAATGATAAAATTGACCAAATTAATATTTTCGTCCATACCTGTATCAAAAAGTACACTAAAGAAAAAAAGCACTCTCACGATTAAGTAAACGCGAGCTTTTTCTTCTATCTACTTACTATTTAAGGTTAATAGTTTAGTAACAAGATTTAAAAATTCGACTTAAATTCATTGATGAATGGAGAGGTTTATATGAAATTAAAAGACAAAGTAGCAATCATAACTGGTGGTGCAAGTGGAATTGGCGAATCTACTGTTCGTCTTTTTATCGAAGAAGGTGCAAAAGTAGTTATTGCTGACTTTTCTGAACGTGGAAAAGAACTATCAGATGAATTGAATGCACATGGATATAATACGTTATTTATTAAAACCGATGTAACAAAAGAGGCAGATATTAAACAGCTAATTCATGAGACAGTAAGTACATACGGTAAATTAGATATTATGTATGCCAATGCCGGCGTTGCTGATGATGCACCGGCAAACGAATTATCCTATGAAAAGTGGAAAAGAACTATTGATATTAATTTGTCTGGGGTATTCCTTTCTGATAAATATTCGATTGAACAATTTCTTAAACAAGGTACAGGTGGTGTCATCGTTAACGCTGGTTCGATTCATAGTTTTGTTTCATTACCTACCCCAACAGCATACTCCTCTGCAAAAGGTGGTGTGAAACTATTAACTCAAAATTTATGTACTGCCTACGCTAAATATGGAATACGTATTAACGCGGTGTGCCCTGGTTATATTGACACCCCTTTACTAGGTAGTGTTAATCCTCAACAGAAAGAATATTTAGCTTCACTTCATCCACAAGGCAGACTTGGAACACCAGAAGAAGTCGCTAAAGCTGTCTTATTTTTAGCAAGTGATGATGCTAGTTTTGTTAACGGTACAACACTTCTTGTTGATGGAGGCTATACTGCACGTTAATTTTAAAATTTTGAAGCACCCTAAGAAATATATAGTCTTCAACAAGAAAAAGCGCCATCACAAGTGACGGCGCTTTTTCTATGTAAGAGCAACTAGAAGATACCCTTCTAGCCTACTCCCATTTATAAGTCCAAAATTGTTCAAGTTGCAGCCATTTTAATGTTGCTGCATCTTTGTTTTTTATTTTTGCATGCGTGTCTTCAAGCATTGCTTCTGTTTGTGAACGGTGCGCACCTAGTGCAGTTAATTTATGATCAAATACTTCACTAATGTTATTTACAACATCCGGTTCTCCTAATACTGCTTCACGATTTTTCGTAATCGCAACCGCATGAATAACTGGGCGCTCTTCTTTTGGCATACGTGATACAGCGCGAACGACAGCGCGGCCAAATGCATTATGATCTGGATGTACACCGTGCTCTGGATAAAATGTAATAATTCGAGATGGATTTACTTCTTGAATGATTGCTTCAATTTTGTCAGCAACGAAATCAACATCTTCAAATTCTAACGTTTTATCATGGAAGCCAAGCATTCTTAAATCTTTAATCCCCATCGCTTCACAAGCATCTTTCAATTCTTTCTCACGGATATTTGGAATCGTTTCACGGTTAGCGAATACGTTCTTACCCATGTTACGTCCCATTTGTCCTAGAGTACCACATGCATATGTTACAGGTACTCCTTGATCTGTTAATAAGCGAATTGTTCCTCCCGCAGCATATGCTTCATCATCTGGATGCGGAAATACAACAAGTACATGTCTCTCCATAAGTTTCCCTCCTTCTTACTTAAATGGTGTTAAGCTTAACTCAAGTGCGACTGCTAGACGACCTAAATTATCATGTCCAGCTAGTAATAAACGCTCTTGACCGTCTACTTCCCAGTGCGTAATACCTTCAGCATATACCCAACCATGATCCATTTTTAAACCAACTCGGTATGGATTTGTTCCAGTTATCTTCCCGCGTTCAAAACGGATAATTGCATTTCGAATGAAAGCACCAACTGTCATCATCTTTTCATTTATGTGTGATGCATACGCTCCGTTTGTCGTTTCTAAATGAATATATACATCTTTATTTACAAAACGTTCAATTTCATTTTGAATAAGAGAACTATCTTTTACTATTTCCATCGGAATTCACCTCTTTAAACCATTTTACGCAAAAATAATGTAAATTGCTATCTCTATATTAGAGGACAACGCTCACTTTTCCTAATAATTTGCACTGTGTTTTTTATATTTTTTATATGATATGTAAAAAATACATTTTTTCCTTCACTTTGTTAAATAGTTTTCTTTCTTTTTTGAATTTGCTACAATATATTTTATCCCGCATTATTGCAGCGAGATACATTTCGACAATTGAATACATAATTTAAAGAAGGTGACATGATTGGAACAATCAGCACATGAAGTAGCAAATTGGCAATATTATTTTGCAATTGCCGTATTTTTAATCACGTACGGATTTATTATTTCTGAGAAATTGAATCGTGCTGTAATCGCACTATTCGGTGCTGCTATTATGATTATTTTTGGAGTTGTAGATTTACATACTGCTTTCACATCACATATTCAATGGGAAACGATTACCCTTTTAATTGGGATGATGATTCTCGTACATATTACGAGTCAATCAGGCGTCTTTGAATTTGTGGCCATTAAAGCGGCAAAAGCGGCTGGCGGAAAACCGATTCGCATTTTATTATTACTATCCCTATTAACTGCTGTCGGATCAGCATTTTTGGACAATGTAACGACTGTTTTATTAATCGTTCCTGTTACATTATCCATTACACGTATTTTAAAAGTAAATCCTGTGCCTTATTTGATTTCAGAAGTGCTGTTTTCAAATATAGGCGGAACAGCAACATTAATCGGTGATCCACCTAATATTATGATTGGATCAGCAAACAAGCATTTAGACTTTAACGCCTTTTTACTTAACTTAGCTCCAATCGTAATTATTATTTCTATCGTGACACTTGGCATTATTTACTTCATGTATCGTAACAAACTAAAAACAACACCTGAACAAATCGAAAAACTAATGGCATTAAACGAAAAAGATTACATTAAAGATCAAAGCCTCCTTTTAAAATCTATTTCGATTTTAGGACTAACTATTTTAGGCTTCGTACTTCATTCGATTATTCATGTAGACGCTGCTGTTATCGCGATGACAGGCGCTACACTTCTTATGTTAATCGGCGTGAAAGAACATGACATTGAAGATGTATTTGCCCACGTTGAATGGGTAACCATTTTCTTCTTCGCCGGACTATTTGTTCTCGTTGGCGGGTTAATTGATATCGGACTTATCTCTTCACTTGCAAAAGAAGTAATCGACGTAACAAACGGTGACATCGGATTCGCAGCTATACTTATTTTATGGGTATCTGGCATCGCATCTGCGACAATCGACAACATCCCATTTGTCGCTACGATGATTCCTCTTATTCAAGACTTAGCTACAGGACTCGGACTATCTGTCGATTCTCCGCAAATCGAAGTACTATGGTGGGCGTTATCTCTTGGAGCTTGCTTAGGAGGAAATGGAACGCTAATCGGAGCATCTGCAAACGTAGTCGTTGCTGGTATTGCAAAACGTGAAGGACATGCTTTCTCTTATATGGACTTCTTAAAAATTGGTTTACCATTAACTATTGTTGCACTCTTGTTATCACATGCTTATATATATTTACGTTATTTAATGTAAAAGTTGTATTGCATGAAATTATATCGTCAAATACAAAAGGTTTGCAGCATCGTGCTGCAAACCTTTTTTCATCACCAAAATATACCGATAATTGCTAACCCACCTAAAATCATACCACCAATTTGTCCGACAATTGTTGGTGATAATTGAACACCTTTTCTCACTTCAACAACTGGTCTTTCGTGCCTTAGTTGCTGCACTTCGCTTTGCAGTTGATGTACACTTCCGTGTAACTCTTTAATTAGTTCCTTTAATTCAGCGACCTCTTCATTTACTGGTTTTGCTTTTTCTAAATTCATTTTACATAACTCCTTATAAATTCAATCAGTTCACTGTAAATTTTCGCCAATTATCATTATATCTCCTGCATACTACATATATAATATTGAATGTATTCGCTAATCTTGCAGCTCTATCCATTCATCCCGCAATATCCCCATAATCATACGATCAAAACACTTCCCATCTCTTTGAACTGCTTCTCTCATACAACCTTCCATCTGAAAACCCATCTTTTTATACAACTCAATCGCAGCTTTATTATAAGAGATAACATCAAGACCGACGCGGTGCAAATTCAATTCATAGAAAGCATATTTTAAGATAAGATGGATCGCTTCTTTTCCATATCCCTTCCCTCTATCATTCGCATCTCCTATACCAATTGCTAATAACCCTGTTCTGTTATTCCACTCTATGCCATGAATCGCCACAAAACCAATTAAACGATCATCTTGAACTGTCCTCAACATGAAAGATACACTATTCGATTTCCGTCCTTTTAATAGCCCATCACTTGCTATTTCTTGTATCGATTGCGGGAATGCTACATCTGTATCTACATTTCTTAAATATTCACTATCCTCTTGCCACATAGCCATTACTTCAGCATCAGCTTCTCTAATAGCTGATAATTTAATCGTTTTATTTCGAAAAAGATTCATTGTCATTTCAAACTCCCCTTTTTTTAATAGCGGGGATACTTATTTTAACCTATTTATCCCCTTGTTTCATAAACGGGATACTTACAATAAGCGCTGACATTGGCATATCTCCTCTACGTTAAATTAAATTCATTGTATAATTTTTCATTTATTCTAACAATAAAAAAAGACCCTCAAAATTTAGAGGGTCTTCCTAACAACGAATCGATATTATTTCGTAAACATTTTCTCCGCTTCATCCATTGCCATTTTGTTTCCTAAAGCAGAATAGTCAAGCCATGGTTGATCATTGATAATGTATACGTGCTTGCCTTTAACTGCTTTTAAATCTTTCCAAATTGGTGTTTCTTGAAGTTGTTTAAATGCAGCTTTTGCCTTATCATCTCTGTTTACAACAACGAAAATCGCATCTGCATCAAAGTCAGGTAATACTTCTTGTGAAATGACTTCGAAAGGACGGTTTCCATCAATTTTCTCTACACCGTTTGCAGGTTGTAATCCTAAATCTTGGAATAAAATTGGTCCCATCGGTCTTTTCGTACTAAATACACGTAATTCTTTTGCAGTAACGCGAATTGCCATTACTTTTTCGTTATTACCTAGCTCTTTATCTATTAAACTTTTTACTCGTTTTGATTGCTCTTCGTAATCTTGAATATATTTATCTGCTTCTTTCTCACGGTTTACAAGTTTACCAACTTGTTTTAAATGATCTCTCCACGTACCTTCATCTAAATTGAAAGAATGTGTTTTTGCAATTTTTTCGTATTTCGCTAAATCTTTGCCAGCGTATTTTTCATCCACATAAATTTCAGATGGCTTTAACTGAAGCAACGCTTCCATATTCGGATCTGTTACAACACCAAGCTTCTTCGTATCTTTCAACTTCTCTTTAGCATGCGGTAAGAAATCTTTTAAATCTCCACCAATAACAGAGCCTACAGGTGTAATTCCTAATGCAAGTAAATTATTCGTTAAGTGAATGGACATAGAAGCGATTTTCGGATTATTACTTTTTTCAGTTTTTTTCGTTGCCTCTTCATTAGCTTTCGTTTGACCACATGCTGCTAATACTAAAATACACATGATGCTAAATAAAATAGTAAGTTTCTTTTTCATATGTTCTCCTCTTTGAAGTATTTATTTTGTTTTTGTAAGTAAATAAAGAAAATAAGGTGCTCCTAAAGCTGCCACTACTACACCAGCTGGAATAGAATTTGGCTCGAATATAGAACGACCTATCGTATCTGCTAGTACTAAAATAATCATTCCGATAATGCCAGCTAGCGGAAGAAAATGTTGATAGGTAGTACCTACTAACTTTCTTGCAATATGTGGAGCAACTAAACCGATAAAACCAATCCCTCCTGCCATCGATACACTTGCGCAAGATAATCCAACCGCTGTAGCTAATAGTAATAACCGTTCTTTTTGAACAGAAACACCAAGTCCTGCCGCTACACTATCACCTAGTGACAACGCATTTAACGTTTTAGATTTTAGCCACGCATAAGGGGTTAGTATGAAAATCCAAGGTAATAATGCAAGGACATGAATCCAATCCCTTCCCCACACGTTACCAACTAGCCATCTAGAAGCGAATGTATACGTCTCATCATTTAACTTGAGAGAGAAAAATAACGAAATTGCACTAAAACCAGCTGAAACTGCAATACCAACGAGAATAAGTCTAATAGGAAGTAAACCTTTTGACCGATCACTCGCAAGTAAAATAATAAGAAATGCAGCTAATACTCCTCCGCCAAATGTAAATAACGGTATTAAAATGGATGCACTTTCATTAATAGAATGAAAGAATGTAACGAATATAATTAGCCCGAAAGATGCACCTGAATGCAGTCCAAGAATACCAGGGTCTGCAAGTGCATTACGTGATAATCCTTGCAAAATCGCACCGGAAATCCCAAGGCCAATACCGGCTAACATTGTGATAATAATTCTTGGCATACGATAATCGTATAGCACGGTTGCGCTCTCAAAATCACCATAACCAAAAAGTGTTTCAATTACTTTAAGTGGCGCTATACTCAGTGTCCCTGTATTTAAACTAATTAAAATTACAGCGATACTTACACATCCGAAGATTGCAGTTACAGTAATAGCTCTCTTTTTATCCGTGTTAAAAAGATCTTTCACTTATAGCTCCCTCCCGACTTTACGTGCTATATAGAGGAAGAACGGAACTCCAACAAGAGCTACCATAATCCCTATCGCAAGTTCCTTAGGAGGATTTACTGTTCTTGCTCCTAGGTCAGCTACAACTAATAACATAGCTCCTAATAATGCTGACATAGGAATAATGAGTCTATAATTAACACCAACTAATTTTCTAGCAATGTGTGGGATAACTAATCCTACAAATCCAATAGAACCAACAGCTGAAACAGAAACACCTGCCAGAATAACTACTATAGTCATCCCTAGTATTCTCGTTCGGTTCGTTTTCACTCCTAAATTTGTAGCAACATCATCCCCCATTGATATGAGTGAAATAGATCGCCCTAACACTATCGCAAAAATAATCGTTATAAGAATAATAGGCACTAAAAATTTCAAGTGTTCCCACTTAACCCCTGCAACACCACCAGCATACCAAAACGCTAAATCTTGGCTTAAATCATAATAAATCGCAACACCTGAACTTAATGAATGTAAAAGCGCTGCCATAACAGCTCCAGCAATCGTTAACCTCATTGGTGTTAACCCACCTGATGTTGCTGATCCAATAACAAAAATAAGTACTGTACTTAAGACTGCTCCAATAAAGGAAACAATCATTAAATAGGAATACGGCATATGCGGAAAAAAAGCAAAACTAAGTGCTACTACAAACATCGCTCCTGCATTTATGCCAAGTACACCTGCATCAGCTAAAGGATTTCGTGTTACTCCTTGCATAACCGCTCCAGCGACCGCAAAAGCTGCCCCTACAACTGCTGCTCCAATTACTCTCGGGAGCCTTAATTCATAAATAATTTGGTGCTGCGTTAATTTCGGATTGTAATCCAAAACCGCTGTCCACACCGTTTGTAAATGAATATCCTTTGCACCAAATGAAATGGCTAAAAATATAGATCCAATTAAACATAAAATTGTTAAGCTCATGAAACATATGAACTTAATATGTATCCAGCGGTTACTACCAGCATGTACAGTAGACTTATGTAACATGTTTCATTTCATCCTTTATATTCAGTTGTTTTTTATAATTATTTTTTATTTGTAATTATTATTGATAATAATTATCATTTTCATTTAGATATTATATCCCCACTTTTTTTAAATAGCAAACTATTTTTTTACTTTGCTACAATATTAAAATACTCATTACAATTCCCTTCTAAAACTTACAAATACATGCAAAATAGACTACTGGATTATTTTTTAAATTGTAGTATACTTATTAATTATTTTGATTTTTCTAATAAAGATACCGAAGGTGACACAATGTTCTATATAAAACAACTACTATATTTCACTTACGAGCAAGCATTATCTTGCTTATTCCCAGTCGTTATTTTCTTAACACTAGCCCTGTCAAAAATTGTTTCAATCCCAGGGTTATATCGTTATGATTTCATACTCATCGTATGCCTTCTTATGCAGTGGATTATGTACAAGACTGGACTTGAGACGAAAGACGAGTTAAAAGTAATCACTGTCTTTCACCTCATCGGACTCTTTCTAGAAATATATAAAGTCCATTTTGGTTCATGGAGTTATCCTGAAGAGGCATATTCAAAGATTTTTGGAGTCCCGCTTTACAGCGGTTTTATGTATGCTAGTGTCGCAAGTTACATATGCCAAGCGTGGAGAAGGTTGCATTTACAAATGCATCATTGGCCGAAAGCTATTTTTGCCGTACCGTTAGGAGCTATGATTTACTTCAATTTTTTCACACACCACTTTACATACGACTTTAGATGGATATTAACTTTACTACTATTCATTGTTTTCTCTCGCACATTTGTACAATTTTCATTACAAGGTGTTACATATAAAATGCCACTCATTCTCTCCTTTTTCCTTATCGGATTTTTCATTTGGATTGCAGAGAACATCGCAACATTTTTCGGTGCATGGCAATATCCAAATCAACGGGAAGCGTGGAATCTCGTTCACTTAAGTAAAATTAGCTCATGGTTTTTACTCGTTGTTATTAGCATTATGATTGTCACGCAGCTCAAACATTTGAAGGAATCAAAAAGATAATACTGATTATGTAAAAACAGGCAGCCCATCACTCATAAGAGAGTGATGGGCTTTTTTAGTAATATTTTTTAAACAGTCCTTATCAAAGGAGTTATAATTTACAAGAGCATAAGCAGTTGCATATTATGAACTACTACTAGCAGAAGAGGTTGCTGCAGATGAAGCGGCAATCGTTGCCATCATAGCTGCTTGTTGTGCTTGTATGAGGACTTCTATCATTGTTTGTAAACCTGTGTTGGTAGCTTTACTTTCCTCACCTTTCTGACTTACGAACAGTTGAATAGCAATAAGAATATTTGTATCTGTATGCCAACGGAATAATTTATCCCCCTGCAATTTTTCAATAAATGCTCGAATAGAATGAATCTCTTTTTCTCCGTCCTCGAGTAACGCTAGTAGCCCGATAGCTGGGTAATGCATCTGTTTTACTTTTATCTTTTCTTGCTTTAACAAATTCCATATATTTGTACATTTTGCAACTAATAGTTCTTCCCTGACATCCTTCTTTAGTGAAAGAATATGACTCAAAAATTGAAGATCATTCCCTTTACGCAAACCAGCTGTCGCTAGTTTCTGATAAAGACGTTCCACTCGGTCCATAAGTGTTTCTACATGCTCTGATTGTCCTGCTAATAAAACTGCGAGCGGATAATCATTTGTACTTGTAAGAAAGAGGTGATCCTTTTTCATGCGTTTATATACTTGCATCGAACGCTGAATATGTGTGCCATGCTGTTCATTTTCTTCTGTTAAAAGCACAGCTGCTGCGAGATAAGTAAATATACTCCGGCTAAAGCCACCAGTGACCAATTGTTCATATAAATCTAAAAACGTCCGAAAAGCTTCCTTGTAATCTGTAAAGTGAATATCTAATGTTGCGGCCACTACAAAACGATGATAAGACTTTAAGTATGAAAACATCCCTACCTGATTCTTAATATAACTACTAATTTCTAAAAAACGTCCGAGATCAAACAATTTATCACTACCTGCATACATAGCAGCAATCATCATTCCTGTTCGAGAATCACTCGTTTTCCATTTTAGTTCTCCCTTTAACTGTACATATGTATGTTTATATTGCTCCAACTTTTGCTCTAATGTAATCATAGTATTCACCCCTATTTCTAGTTCTTCTCTATTATTATACGTATATTCCATATTTAGGAATACTATAATTAATAATCACACCATAAAAATTATAACATTCTCTTATCCTTCTTCATCAGCACCACGATGATAATCCCTAATCCTTCAAGAAGTTATACAAAAAAGGTAGATAATAATTTATCTACCTTTTTTGTATATATTATTTAACATTACAACTGTATTGCTTGTTATATGCAATTAAGACTAAAGAGCTTTAATAATACGTTCCATCGCTTTCATTTGCCCAATATGATCAGCTTCATGATAAAGCATCATACCGTAAAGCTCCCCTACTGTTTCCAATCCTAGGAATGGCTCTGGCAGTTTATTTTCAAATGCTTCTGCTGGAATTTCGTTAATACGTTTTGCTTGTTCTTTTAATTGAGCCGTTAATACTTCTAACGATGGTCCTTCTGTTTTCCATTTAGATGGTCGTGATCCATACCCAAACATACCTGGATATTCAGTTGGTAATTGTTTGAATTCTTTTCCAAACATGAAAACTTCTGCTGCTGTTAACACGTGACCGATATGCCAACGAATTGTATTGTTAAAACCCTCTGGCTGCGTATCCGCAGTTTTATCATCTAACGTTTCCATAAATTTAAGTAACGCCCCGCGCGTTATTTCAAATTGTTTTAAACCCACTAGTCTATTCATTTTATCGTTCTCCTTCTTGATGTACAATTTATTATGAACTAAGAATGTTCAACTTATTAAAGTTTCACCTTGTTTAATCTATCAGAAACAAATAATAAATACATCTAATATGCTTATTAAAAATAATAAAAAGGTTCACTCCTCGTAAATATAGAATTACTTACTATGTAAATAAAAGAGGAGTGTACTTGCATGTTACATATTTTAAAACAGCAATATAATCTTATTAGCTCTACAAGAGAAACTCTATTCACATTTTTAGAAGAAATCCCATTAGAAAAATTACATAGCACTGTTCCGAATTTCGGGAGCGGTAGCATTATAAAGACACATATTCATGTAGCCGATTGCTATCGATACTGGCTTGGGTCATTCGCATTCAAGCAAAAAAGAGCAGATTTTTCATTTGCTAGCGATTACGAAATTGAGCATGCAGATGTCGCGAAAGTCCGTGCTAGATTTAAATTAGTAGATGAGACTGTACAAAGTTTTTTAAATGAATACAATGATCGTTGGCTTGAAAACATAGCAAATGAAGTGAAATGGCAAAGAGAACCTTGGAGCACAACTCCGCTATGGCTTTTAACTCATACAGAGACTCATGAGTTTCATCATAAAGGACAAATTGTATCAATGGCTCGTCACCTTGGATACAATCCTCCTGATACAGACCTTAGTTAATTCAATGGTCCATGATTACCGAAAAAATTAGAATGAATACAAAACGAGCATGTTTTGAAATCCAATCAAAACATGCTCTTAAAATATTCTATCTTACAATCTCCATATCCTCATCAATACCAAATAGTCTCCGCATAATTATAAGCATCACTATTCGGTATTGCATGTTTCCCCTGCGCTTGCGCCTTTCTTGGATCTAAGTCATATACCATTGGCGTATAGCATGATGTTTGCCCTTTATTTACAACACCATTTCCTCCAGCACTTCCACAAGTGTATGCCTTTCCATCTGTTTTTCTAACAATCCTTGCATCAGCTTCGTTATTATAAACCGCTGCACGCGTTACAGTAACTTTTGCCCACGCTGTTTTACACGTCGTGCTAAATTTTAATTCCACATACGAATTTGAATCAATCCACTTCTTTTCTTTCGTTACTGCAGATTGATCACAGCTGTTATAATAAGGACTTTTCCCATCATATGAATGGTCTTCTGCGTATGCTTTATCGCTATTAGTCGTGCTAAACATACTAGTTACAACGAGTAAAGATAGCAATAAACATGCACTCGTCTTTTTTAAAAGTTTCATATCATTTCACTCCTTTATTAATAACGTGCTGTTTTCCCGTAACCGTTATTAAACGTAACTGCTTCAGCATCTGCTGTGTATCCGAAATCAGCAGTTAAATCAAATACCATTCCTGTATAAGTGCTCGTTTGACCTGTTTTTATTGTGCCGTTCCCCTGATTAGAAGTAACTGATTTTTGAAATACACCATTTTTGTATTTATTCACAACAGCGTACGCGTACACTCCTCCCGAAACAGCTGGTGCTGGTTGATCTAAAACAAACTTAGCCCATGCTGCATGACATTTATTACTGTAACGTAAATACACTGTCCCTACTTTTTTACTACCTTCATATACAGCTGTAGATTTTGCATTAAATCCATCTGCATCACACGTCGTACTTCCCCCGTATACTTTCGTTGTTGCTGGATTTTTCCCGTCATAATAACTACTTAAATCAGTAGCTGCAAATGTACTTCCTTGAAAACTAAATAATACACCTATACTTGCCGCACTTAACACGCATACTTTCATTAACTTTTTAAACATTTTAAATTCCTCCTCACAATAAGTACGTATACTAAAGACAAACTATACTGCTATGTAAGTCCTCCTTTCACGCTTCCTAGAGGCATCTTACAGAAACGTATAAACGTTGTAAATTCCCTTATGATTATTGGAATATACGAAAAATTTTACTTATCCTTGTAAGAAAAAAAGTTGAGAAATACACATTTTATAGCATTCTATATTTAAAACATAAAAGAACCGATACTTGTTATATTCAAGCATCGGTTCTTTATACAAAATTGCCATTTTTTCTTTTATATAAAATAAATATTTCTCCACTTAATCCGTTACAAAAAACTCCCTCGTTACATCAATAAATTGCCGCAGTGGTGCTGTCATCCATTTATCTTTATGCCAAGCGATTTGCGTATAAATCGGAGAGATTGTATTTTCTAAATGTAACTCTTTTATCGTCCCCTCTCGTATATCTTTTTCTACTACTATTGCTGGTAAAACGGCTATGCCTAAATCTGCAATAACACATTGTTTAATTGCTTCAACACTAACAAATTCAATTTTATTTGCTGGATATACATCTTCCCCGCGAAATAGCTCTTCAAATAAAGTCCGATACGAGCAGCCTAATTCTGTTAGTAAAAGTGTTTCACTCTCTAAATCTTTTATAGAAACTGAAGGTTGTTCAAGTAAACGATGCCCTGGAGCAGCTACTACTTTTAATTCTTCTTTCATAAGTGGTTCCACATGCAAAACATCTTCTGTTTTACATTCGTCCAAAATAAATGCAAGATCTACTTTCCCTTCCATCAATTGTTCCTTCGCATCTTTATTAGAATGTGCTGGTTTAAATATAAGTTTTATTTGAGGAAATTGTGCTTTAAACTTCTTTAATATAGAAGGCAGTCTGTATGTACATTGACTTTCTTGTGCACCAATTATTAACGTACCTGCTATTTCCTCATCATTTTTCACGGCCGTCTTTGCTTCGTTACTAAGTGCAATAATCTTGTCCGCATATAGTTGAAACTTTCTTCCTGCTTCAGTTAAGAAAAGACGTTTTCCTAATCTTTCAAATAACGGTGTACCAAGCTCGGCTTCTAACGTTTTAATTTGCGCTGTCACGCTCGATTGAGCAAAGTTTAATTTCTTCGCAGTTTGTGTAAAGTTCAAAGTATCTGCTGCTACTTTAAATGTAATTAATTGTTTTATCTCCATTTATCATCCCTCTTTTCAATCGATATTTCCGATTGATTCCATCGAATTAATCCTCTTTGTCTATTGATATTTATATTGTATGATAAAGAGCATCGACAAACAATAAAATGGAGGTATTCCATATGAAAGCACTTTGTTTCGAACAGTTTGGAAGTCCAGATGTACTACAATATAAAGAAATACATGATCCAACCATAAATCCAAATGAAATTCTAGTCCGCACGAAAGCAATCGGATTAAACTTCGCTGATATTTATAGACGCCGCGGCGATTATCATCTTGCTGGCAATCCGCCTTATGTATTAGGTTATGAAGGAGCTGGAATTGTTGAAAAAGTAGGAGCTGACGTTACTACTATCAACCTAGGAGACCGTATTGCATTTGCGGACGTCCCATTTGCAAATGCAGAACTGGTTGCCGTTCCATCTGAAAAAGTAATCCCACTACCAGATTCTATTTCTTTTGAAACAGCCGCTTCTGTCTTATTACAAGGATTAACAGCACATTATTTAACGCAAGATAGCTATCAACTAAAACAAGGTGATATAGCTTTAGTACACGCTGCAGCTGGTGGCGTCGGTCAACTTCTCGTTCAAATGATTAAACTATATGGCGGAAAAGTAATTGGTTTAACGTCATCAAAAGAGAAAGCAAAGATAGCTACATTAGCTGGTGCCGATCACGTATTTTTATATAACGAAGAATGGCATACGAAAGTACTTGAAATGACTAATGGAACTGGAGTAAATGTTGTATATGAATCAGTAGGTTCTACATTAGAGGAAAGTTTTAACGCTACTAAAATTGGCGGTACTGTCGTATTTTACGGAATGGCTGGTGGTAATCCTGCTCCAGTTGATCCACGTATGCTTATGGATACTTCAAAAACTTTAACTGGCGGAGACCTTTGGAACGTTCTTACCACTTATGAAGAACGTAAGCAGCGCTCCACTCAATTATTTGATTGGATCGCAACTGGAAAATTAAACATTTCAAATCCTACTACATTCTCTTTACAAGACGGTGCCCGTGCTCATGAATTATTAGAAAGCCGTAAAAGTACTGGGAAGATTTTATTAATCCCATAATTCACAAAATGAAAAGGAAGCTAGATTTCTCTACCTTCCTTTTCTTATTTCTATTTGAGATTTAATTATATTTCAACACTTTCTTTCCCTTTTGCAACATAACTCATATCTCCAACCGACTCGACTGTATATGTTCCATCTTGGTATACAATCTTCGTCACACTAGCATTTTCCACCCCAAGTTTTGTTTTGCTACTGTCTAACATTTCTATTAAGGCAGTAATCAAAAGCCCATGAACGACAACTAATACGTTACCGCCGCCATTTTTAGCAGCTTCTTCACTAATTTTATCAATCTCTACTTTTATACGAGTAGAAAATAATTCCCAATCTTCCGCCTGTTTCGTAGGATCTGCTGCTCTAATAAGATCGATAACTTCTTGAATAGAAAACTTCATGAGTTCTTCTGGTGATGCAACGCCCGCAGCTTTTCCAACCACATCCCACATATTCTCAAGTTTTTCACCTTCAAAAATACCGAAATTTAATTCTCGCAAATTTTTTCTTTGCTCAAGTTTCAATTTTGATTGCTCACTATATTTTAATACTAAATTAGCAGTTTCAATCGCGCGGCCGCTATCACTACTATACGCATTCATAAAATGAATATCTTTTAATCCTGTTCCTAAATTTGTAGCAACTTCCACACCTTTTTCTACTAATGGAGAGTCTGCCCAACCTTGCGCGCGATGATTCGTATTTAATATTGTTTTACCGTGCCTTGTAACATATAACGTAACTGCATTCTCATTGCTATCTGTTTCTCGCTTATTCATTTCATTCTCTCCCTTTACGTTTCTATATCAATTTTACCACCTCAATTATTCATTGAGCAAAATATACGTCAGTAGATCCGCTTAATAAAAAAAGCTATCTTTCTGTATATCCATACAAAAAGATAGCATCTTTTATGATTACATTTCTTAACCGGTACTCCTACTCAGCAAAAGCACTCGAATATTGTACAATTCCTTCTACACCTTGAAGAGCATTTTCTGTTAATTCCATTATCATAAATACCTCTTCAGGCACTTCAAACGGTGCTTTTATATTCCACTCACTTGCTTTCTTAAAACCAAATTTCGGGTAGTACTCTGGATGTCCTAATACTACAACTGATCCGTATCCAAGTTCTTTCGCTTTTTCTAAAGCAGCCGTGATCAGTTTTCCGCCAATTCCTTTCTTCTGATGGCCCCTAGTAACTGAAACTGGTGCAAGTGCTAACGATTCTACAGAAGTTCCATCTTGTTCTATTGTAATTTTCGATAACATAATGTGACCAACTATATCTTCATCTACCGCAACAATTGATAACTCCGGAATAAATGCGTCACATTCTCTAATACGTTTTACAAGTTCATGTTCTGTTTTATCGCTAAATTCTTCAAGTGAAAATGCCTCTTTTACGACTTCTTCTGTTTTTCTATAATCATTTTTTTGTTCTTGTCTAATCGTTACCATTTTAACTTATCCTCTATTCTTTCTTATTTCTTTTTGAATTTTACGCAGTGCTTTTTTCGATCCGCGCTCAATATCGTGTTGCATTTTTCTTTCTTTATAATCAACAAATAGTGTATTTAAATCGTATCCTTCTGGATATAACTCCTTCGCTGCTACCTCTAAAGTAATACGTTTTACATTTACTTCAACGAATTCACCGTTATAATATACATCAACGTTATAAAAATTATCTTTTTCCTTATAGATGATACCAAAATCATCATAATCCAATAAATTCACACGATCGCCGATTTTGTACTCATAATGAGATTCTCTTTTTTCTTGTACAAATTTCGGTTTTCTAATTTTACTTTCATTCACTTTTTCTAAAGCGTACTCTTTATTTCCCATGTACTCTTTCGCCCTTTTCAGTACATGTTCTTTTACGTTCATTTTGTTTGCAATCCAAAGTGCATTACTTTCCCCTGATTTGCCAATAACTAATTTATAAAGCGGCTCTAACGTTTCACTATTAAATTGCATCGCTGCATTCATAAAGTCATCGTGCATTTCTGAGAATCGTTTAATTTCTCCGTAATGCGTACTCGCAACGGTAATACATCCCGCAAGGTACAACTCTTCTAAAATAGATATTGCAAGTGCTGCACCTTCATTCGGTTCTGTACCGCTTCCTATTTCATCAAATAATAGCAACGTATTATTATTTGACATCCTCATAATCTCAGAAAGATTTTTCATATGAGAAGAAAATGTACTTAGTGCATTTTCAATACTTTGATTATCACCAATATCTACGAATACATTTTCGAAAATAGCAATTTCTGTACCTTTATCTCCTGCAATATGAAGGCCTGACATTGTAGCTAATGTTAACAATCCAATCGTTTTTAACACAATTGTCTTTCCGCCCGCATTCGGCCCTGTAATAATTAAACTACGATACTCTTGACCAATTTTAAAATGTAACGGTACAACTTGCCCTGTTAAAAGCGGATGCTTACAATTCACTAAATGAATGTAGCCATGATCGTTTAACTTCGGTTCTATTCCATCAATCGATTTACTAAACTTCGCTTTCGCGAATACCATATCATACTGACTAATTAGCTCCATGTTAATCTTTATACTATAAATGTTTTCTAACACCATTCCTGATAAAGTCGCTAAAATCTGATACTCTTCAACCGCTTCTTCTGCTTTCAAGCCTGCTAATTCTGCATTCAATTTCGTAACCGTATGTGGTTCTATAAATACAGTAGAACCTTTTGCCGAGGCTTCAATAATACTTCCAGCAACTTGGTTTTTATAGGAAGATTTAATTGGAATCGTATAACGGTCATCCTTTTTACTAATAAAGAATTCCTGAATGAATTTCTTATTTGCACTACTATTTAAAAACTTCGTTAAACGTTCTTTTATTTTCCCATCTACAGAATCGATATTATTTCGAATTCGCTTTAGCTCTTTACTTGCAGCTACATCAATACTATTTCCTTTAATTGAAAAGTTAATTTCCTCTTCAATACTTTTATATTCAGTCATTGAATTTGCATAAGAAGCTAATACTGGTGCAAAAAATTCTTTATCTAACATAAACTTTTTAATCTTTCTACACCCACGTAAAAAGTCTGAAACACTTACTAATTCTTCTGGGTCTAAAATCATCCCTTTTTCTAATTTTTGAATTGTACTAGCAATATTAGAAATGCCGAAGAAAGGAACATGCCCCTCTGCATCTAATATAGCTCGTGCTTCTGTCGTTTCATTCAAGCGATTTCTCACTACTTTTAGACTCGTACTCGGCTCTAATTTGTTTAGTAATTCCTTACCTAATCCACTTACACAATAAGATTTCACTATATCCTTTAATTCGTTATATTGTAACTTTTCAAAAGTCATCGTATTCATTTTGTTTCTCCTCACAATGATTGATTTTTATCATAAATGAAGATACCTACTCATTAGATTCCAATGAGTTCTACATTATTCAATTACCATTTTTATACATTAAAAATATATACAAAAAAGCTGCGGGGATACCGCAGCTTTTACATTTACAAGGCATGTGCAATAACATATGAGGAAATAAACCATAAAAAACGGATGGCAATCCCCTTATTACACGCTTTATAAAGTGTTGTAGGTATCTTCATAGGTATCGAAATAAATCCATGACAAATTTAGGGGTATGATACACATAAAAATCCCCTGATTTTATCCGATTTATTTCATTAAATTTTTCCTATTTAGTACCTACCGCACTCACAAAAAAGCACCTCTCATTAATTTATATTATAGTCATTGAAATCTAATTTATTGAAATCATCATACTATATGTTAAGTGAGAAGTAAAGGTGTCATACCTTTATAACTATGCAGCATGTAAAAAAGAAGGGGGAAACCTACCGCTGAACATATATGGAAACTGATCCTCCACTTACTTGGAACTGTCCCCAACCATCCTTATTAATTGTTACAGTATTTGTTTGATTACCCGTAATATCGTACCATACTTCCCCTGCATTATTCTTTCCAACATCCATCCACTTTGACCCTCCTGGTCCATCAGAGATTAATGTTGCTAAACCAGAATTAGCATGTACACTATCACCTTCTCTTGTCCAGCCAATTACATCTGGATGATCAAAATAATCCCGCTGCGTACCATATGCAAAGTTTTTTCGTGCCGTCAAAATTGGATCAATTTTGTCCTTTAACGCTGGAATTTCATAGTTACTATTTCCTTTTGTACCATAGTAATCACCATAGAAAACAGAAGGATATCCCTCTGCACGCGTTAAAATAAATGCATATGCCAACGGTTTGAACCAAGGGCTCACTACAGATTCCAATGACTGACCAGGCTGTGAATCATGATTTTCAACTAGAGTAACCGCAAGTGTAGGATGATTCGCAACTACCGTTCCTTTTAAAATATTTCTCATATCATAATTCCCATTTCCTGTTGAAGCATAGTGAAAATTATAATGAAGTGGTGCATCGAACACAGATTGATTATAATTGACCTTCGCTAAATAATTATTTAAAGTCTGGATATCATTTTGCCAATATTCAGCTACTGTAAACATTTCTTTCCCCGTTTGCTGTCTAACATGATTTACCCAATCGCGCAAATATTCATGATCAATATGTTTAACAGCATCTAAACGAAAGCCATCTAAATTTAATTCCTTCGCATACCACGTTCCCCATTTTTTCATTTCATTCGCAACATCTGGATGATCAAAATCAAGATCCGCGTACATCAAATAATCATAATTCCCATTCTCGCTAGACACTTCCCAGTCCCACGCTTTACCTATGCCCCTAAATTTATAAATTCGGTTTAATTTCTTTCCTTCATCCCAATCTGTTCCGTCAAAATGATACCATTTCCATTTGAAATTAGAATAAGAATCTCCACGCCCTGGAAAGTTAAAGCCTGTCCACGCACTAATTTCATAATCACCTGATACTTCAACATTTCGATTGCTCGGGTCTACTTCAACTGCTGTGACAGTTTCCGTATAATCAGCCCCACCTTTATGATTCATAACTACATCACCGTATACATCGATGTTTTTCTTATGTAAAGCGTCAATTGCAGATTTCAATTGTGCTTTCGTCCCATATTTCGTCCGCACTGTTCCCTTTTGATTGAATTCCCCCAAATCATATAAATCATATGCTCCATATCCTACGTCATTTTGCGTAGTTCCTTTATATGCAGGGGGTATCCAAACAGATGTAATTCCTTTTTGCGCTAAATTTTCAGCATCAGTACGCAAACGATTCCAATGATCCCCATCATTCGGAGCATACCACTCAAAATACTGCATTAACGTTCCATTATTAACTGTATCTGCATATGCTCTACTCCCCTCATATATACTAGGTAAAAACATAACAACTGACAATCCGACTATTGTTATTCTTTTAAACATCTGTACACCATCCCCTTCTAAGAAAGCGTTTGCATAGTTTATCAGAATTATTATAATATTCGTCCCACCGTTAGTAAAGTAGCAATCTCTCACTCTCCCACATTTTTTTTAATCTCACTTCAAATATTCAACGTAGTTTTAATTTCACATCCTATTCAAGATTGTTTACAATTTACCTATAAAAACATAACGGAGGGATTTCTATGACAGACTTTCAAAAACAATTTTTCGCACGATTATATATAGAAGAAAAAGACACAGTTTCATTTGAAGATTTATCTAACATTATGTACGCAATGGCACAAACTGTTCCTTTTGAAAACTTAAATATTCTCGAAAAGAATTTTAAAGAAATATCAAAAGAAAATTTGAAAGAGAAAATTTTAGTAAATAACCGTGGCGGTCTTTGTTATGAACTCAATCCTACTATGTATTACTTCCTTAAAGACGCTGGATTTGATGTTCATCTCGTTTCAGGAACAGTTTATAACGCTGCAAACTCCATATGGGCTGTTGATTCTGGCCATATCGCAACCGTTTTAACACATCATAATGAATCTTATTTAATTGAAGTAGGATTCGGATCATACTTACCTCTTGCCCCTGTCCCTTTCTCAGGTGGAGTCATTCACTCTGTTACAGGAGATTATCGTATTCGTAAAGAAATGACCGAAAAGGGAAACTACATTTTAGAGATGCGGAAAAACAATGAGTTCTTGGATCAATCTTCTGCTGATGATTGGACGTTAGGTTATGCATTTTATATAGAAGAAGTGGATGAAGAAAAAGCAAATACAGCACAAAAAATTATCGTTGAACATGAAGGGTCACCCTTTAATAAAGTACCTCTTATTGTAAAACTAACTGAAGATGGGCATGCCTCTTTAACGAAAGATAGCCTTACAGTAGCGAAAAATGGTAAAAAAACGAAAGAAACCGTTACAGACATGCAATATACAAACCTTTTACATTCAAAATTCGGAATTACACTATAAGTATGTAAGCCTTGTTATTTTAGCAAGGCTTTTCAATTTTCAGCAGGGATTTTTTGCAATTTGTTGTATTTCATAGTTATATAGAAATATAACTACATGTTTAGAAAGGAAATGATTATGACAGAACTTAAAGATCGATTACAAGTAGCTGATATAGAAAAATGGGATTTAACAGACATTTACCATACAATTGAAGATTGGGAAAGTGATTTTCATAAAATTGAAGTATTAACGAAGGAATTACACGAGTTTAATGGCAATATTCACGATGGCAATAGTTTATTAGCTTATTTAACGAAGAGTGAAGAAATTTCTAGCATAATATCTTTAATGTTCGCTTATGCACGATTACAATCTGACCTTGATACACGCGATACTGACGCGCAATCTCTTGTCGATAAAGTATCACAATTACACGTAAAAGTAAGTGCAGCTAAATCTTTCTTTTCCCCCTTCTTACTTAGCATAGACGAAAGCACATTACATTCTTACATAGAAGAAACAGAAGGCTTACAATATTATAAAGAAGACTTGTTTGAATTATACCGTTATAAAAAACATGTATTGAATAAGGACCAAGAAGAAATTTTATCACAGATGGGTGAAGCTCTTTCTTCTCCACAGCACACATTTGGTATGTTAAACAATGCAGATATATTATTTGGTGAAGTGACGACTGACGATGGAGAAAAAGTGAACTTAACACGCGGAATGTATGCAAAGTTAATAGAAGATACGAATCGTGAAAAGCGTAAAGAAGCTTATAAAGCATATTACAAACCATATGTTCAGTTAAAGAATTCCATCGCATCTACTTTATCCGCTGCTATTAAAAATAATGTTACCGTTTCAAAGCTAAGAAACTATCCATCAGCGCTAGAGAAATCATTATTTGGCGATATGGTTCCGAAAGAAGTATATGAAAACCTTATTGATACAACGAAAAAAAACATTCAAACATTACATACATACAATGAAATTCGAAAAGAAAAATTAAACGTAGATGAACTAAGACAATACGACTTAGGCGTCGATTTAGTAGAAGGTGCAAAACAAGACATCCCATATAGTGAAGCATTTGACATTATGATTGCATCACTAGCTCCTTTAGGAGAAGAATATATTGAGACATTAAAAAGTTTTAAAGATAAACGATATATAGACGTAAGAGAAACACCAGGAAAACGTTCTGGTGCTTATAACTTTGGTGTATATGGTGTTCACCCTTTCATTCTTTTAAATCATCACGATGATTTAAATAGCCTGTTCACTCTTACTCATGAATGCGGGCACGGTATGCATACGCACTATTCACATGGATACCAACCAAGAATTTCTGCACATTATTCTATCTTTGTGGCAGAAGTCGCTTCTACAGTAAATGAAGTGTTATTAATTCACTATTTATTAAAAGAAGCAAAAGAAACGAACGTGCGTAACCATTTAGTTAACCATTTTATTGAAAAATTCAAAGGTACTTTCTTTACACAAATTATGTTTGCAGAATTTGAAAAAATCACACATGAAATGGCGGAACAAGGTAAACCATTAAATGCACAAGTCTTCAGTGAAATTTATGAAAAACTATTTAAAGAATATAACGGTGATTCACTTGTATTTGATGAAGAAGTAAAATACGGATGGGCTAGAATCCCTCATTTCTACCGCCCGTTTTACGTATACAAATATGCAACTGGATTCGCATCTGCCATTCAAATCGCTGATAAACTATTAAGCGGTGATCCGAATGCTCAGAAAAATTATATTGAATTCCTGAAAGGTGGAAGTTCTGATTATCCACTAAACCTATTGAAAAAAGCTGGTGTTGATTTAACTACGCCAGAACCGATTGAAAGTGCATTGAAACAATTCACTCAACTTGTTGAGGAGTTTTCAGCATTATAAAAAGCATGCAGAGTATATGCTCTGCATGCTTTTTCATTTGAATTACTCTATTCTATATGCTGCTGCGTCACACAGTGAATCATACCACCATACGCATACAATTCATTCACATAAATACCGACAATTCTTCTTCCTGGAAACTGACCTTCAATAATTTGCAGCCCTAACTTGTCATGTTCATCGCCATATACAGGAACTAATACGACTTCATTACCAATATAAAAATTCAAATATGAACCCTTACAGTCTGCTTCTTTTACCACTTTTCTTGTTACTGGTACTGGAATGAGCTGAAATGGCTTTCCATCTATATTTTTCGCTCGTCGCAATTCTTGATAATGCTTTTCGTACGCCTCCAAAAGGTATGGCTCTCCTTCACCGAAAGGATCATATTCATACAGTATCGTATTTTCATTTACAAACCGTGCCGCGCCATCAATATGATAATCCGTATCTTCATCATAATTATCTTCTCCGCGTATACCAGTTATCCATATAAAATTCGTTACTCCTAAATATTTCGTTAACTCCATTTCAATTTCTTTCTGACTTAGTGTGGGATTTCGATTTTCATTTATAATAGACGTTTTCGCCGCCATTAAGGTCCCGTTTCCGTTTATCTCAATTCCCCCGCCCTCTAGACAGACACTAGATTCAACTTTTGGAATGCGATACATTTCACTTATTTCATTCGGAATATTAGCGTCTTTTTCGTACGGATATTTATTTCCCCAACCATTAAATATCCAGTGCGTTAGGCAGCGATTCCCTTCCTTATCCGTTACAAAGATTGGTCCGTTATCTCTTATCCAAATATCATCAGTTTCTTGAATTAAGAAATCAATTTTATCCATATTTACATTAGCTTCCATTAACTTCGATTGGACATGTATTTTCTCTTCTTCATCACATACAACAATATGGACATTTTCTCCATAGTGAAGCTCCTTTGCCATCAATATCCAAATATCATCTAACTTAGCTCTATAACCTTCACCTCTATGTGCTTTATCATGTGGCCATTGGAGCCATGTACCTTCATGTTTCTCCCATTCCGCAGGCATATAAAACAAACTATTTTCTATATTTCTCATACGTGTTCACCCCTTATATGAATGTACGTACAGTCTATACTTTGACATCGTGTTAAGGTCAACAGGAATATCTTCATTTACTTGTAGGAACTTTATAAGGTGACTCTTTATTTCGCCTTGTGATACACTACTTCTCCTTGTAAAACCGTCACTAATACTTTCGCATTTGGAATCTTATCGGCACTCATTTTAGTAATATCTTCATTTAGTAGTATCATATCAGCTGACTTTCCAACTTCTATCGAGCCAGTTATATTATCAAGCCCTAATGCTTTCGCTGGCTTAATTGTATAAGCATCAATAGCTGCGTATACATCAGACAAACCCTTTTCATCAATGCTTAATGCATTCGAAATCGTCACAAGCGGATTCAGTTCATTTACATCCCAATCACTACTAAGTGATACATTCGCACCGGTTTTCCAAATTCGCCCTAACGGCATAATTCGTTTCATTTGCTGATTTGTAAAATACGTACTTGCCCAGCTTTGTTTTGAATCTTCCGCAAAATCATGACCTACTTGAAAATCAGCGCTAATACCTAATTTAGCAAAACGATCTATATCACTATCTTCTACCATTTCCACATGCGTAAGTGTATACGGCTGTTTTGCGCCTTCTTTTTTCGCTGCTTCAATCGCATTTAAACTCTCTCTTACCCCACCATCACCAATTGTGTGAATGAGTGCACCGTAACCAATTTTATTAAGCTCTGTTAACCACCATTTCATTTTTTCTTCCGGAATATAGTTCAAGCCATACGGGGTTCCTTTAAACCACTCAAATTTATATTTTTCTAGTGTTTTTGCAGTACTATTAATACTAATTCCATCACTATACATTTTCACTTGATTAATAAGCATGCGGGATGACAGATCATCACGTTTAATTTTTTGGAAATACTCCATTTGTTCTGTTTCATTTAAATTTGGATATACCCATGGACGAAGTACTACTCGCGTTGTTAGCTTTTTTTCGTCATTTACTTTATTCCAAACTTCTAACCAACCTCGCTTCCAATAAAGACGTCCATCACCAACTGTAGTAATACCATTCTTCGCAACCTCATCTAAACCGTCTAACAAACCTTCATAATTTTTTTCAAAGAGATTTGGTTGAGAGTTCCATGCTTTTTCCATCACGATATCTCCTGCTGTATCATAAAGAATACCAAACGGTTCTCCTGTCTCGGAATCCCGAATAATCCTTCCACCTTGTGGATCTTTCGTATCTTTATTTATTCCAGCTAACTCGAGTGCCTTTGAATTAACCCATACAGAATGGGACGTTCTTTCCATAATTAATACTGGATTATTAGGAAATAACTCATCAAGAACTTGTAATGGGGTTTGTTGTTCTGATTTTTCGTCCATATCTTTTAACAGCTCTTCCAAACTGAATCCCGTTCCACTTATCCATTCGCCATCTTTCACACCTTTTTTACAAGCCTTTAAATACGAGCGTTGTTTTTGCAGAGAAGCATCTGATGAAACACTACAATTTCCTGCTGCTGGTGATTTCGCTTCAAATATATGATTATGATTGTCCACAAAACCAGGGAGGATAAAACGTCCTTGTAAATCCACCACTTTCGTATCTTCATTTATAAATGCCTCTACATCCTTGTTTGAACCAACAAATGTAATTTTCCCCGCTTTAACGGCTACAGCCTCTACGATATCTTGCTTTTCATTTGAAGTATAGATTGTACCATTTTTAAACACTACATTTTCAGGTAACTGATTAGGTAGTACAGCGCTACCACTCTCACCTTCTCCTACTCTAGAAGTACATGCCGAAATCCATACCATACTTAGAACCAGACAAATAATCATGATTGTCCTTCTCATATTCTCTCTCCTTTTTATTATGATAAATTGCTTTCGTACATAGAATAAGGATTGACATAATGTTAATGTCAATCCTTATTCTCATTCTATTTTCGTAACTAAAAAACAAATTTGTGTCACATACTCTTCTGCTAAACAATCACATTCAGGTCCCTTTATATAAACCTCATATGGCGAATTAACTATTACATACCCATTTTTTTCAACCCATTCTTCTAACGCTATATAAGCGTAACCTATATAGTCGTAACTTCCATAATGCATAGTAGTAACGATTTGATGTGGACTTAGTTTTTTCATTTCATATTCTTGTACTACGTCTTCATCATTCCCCTGCATAACCGGGATTCTTAATTCAATATCACTGTTACTTGGAATATATTCTTCATCATAAAAGACTGCAGATGGCGAACCGACTATTTGAAAATCATTTTTTTGTACCTCTTCATATAAGTCATAAAAATAATCATCCATATCATCTATATCTATTTTTACTCTTTGAGTAATTATCGTTACTTCATTCCTCATTCCCATTAATATATCGTAATTTCTATGACGAGCAATATTTAGACTACTATTCACCTTTACCATTTCATTCATTTCTGAAATAACCTGTAAATTTTGCTTCACTTCATGAGACAACTCGATAATTTGTGATTGTATATGTTGAACAAACGAATCTTGATCTGATGACTGCAAAACAATTTTAATTTTTGGAAGAGGAAATTTATACTCCCTTAGCTTTTTGATTTTCAACGCTACTTCCAGCTGCCCTTGTTCATAATACCTATACCCATTAACCGGATTCACATATGCCGGTTTTAATATCTCCTCTTTGTCATAATGTCTTAACATCCGCGTACTCATTTTACAAATCCGAGAAAACTCAGCGATGGTATACATATCAATACTCCTTGAATATATTTTCTTTTCATTACTTATTTATTAAAACCAATCAAAAATCTTCTTCATTGAAAAATCTTCATTCTGATTTTTTAATCTTCTCATTTTTGAAGGTAACAAATGACTTGGACAATACCATGTTAAACAATTCATTGCGCCTCCCATTGTTGATATTTCTCCTACATGAATTTGAATAACTTGCTTCTCCGTATACTGTTGAATATATCGTAAAACTTCCTCATCTTTAGCTAGTCCAAACTTAGGAACATAAAGAGCATCACATGATTCTAACATATTTATATACAACCCTTTTGCCGATGCTATCTCTTGATCATATTGTCCTTTCTCTGTATATGATGAAGGAACAACTATAAATGCAGCTTCTGGCATTTGTTCTTGAATAATCTCTTGAACACTATATCTAAATTCATGATCCCCTAAAAAATCACTAATAAACATTGTATGTTCATCAATAAATTTAACCATTCCGTCTGCGTGTGCTAGTACATCCCCTTCTTCAGCAGGAATAATAATAACTCGACTCACATCTAAATCCCATTCTAACTGCTCAATAATTTCCTCTTCTGTCCAATCATCGTTATCATCAAATATACGTTCTGTTAATATTACGGTATCTTTTTTATTCCAAATAAGATTACCACCATCTAATATTAATGGGGATTTCACATATTCAAAATCGTTCTTTTTCAACCATTTATTAAACTGTTGATCTAAATATCGCCCCTGATCATCCGGCAAATAATTTGGTCTATATTTAAATTTAACTAGATGAGTTGTGACAACCGGTGCAACATCTCTTAGCCAAATATCATCATACTCAAAACAGCTCGTATGAAAGTCTTGTTCTTCAACAGATAAAGATATAAGTTGATCTGCAATTGATTTCTTTTCATTTAAACATTCATTAAAGTAAATCAAGTCTTCATAAAATGGTTGATAATATTCATTCGATTCGTCTGGTATTGCAGTAAAAATAATGCCATTATGTTTTTGTTCCATATTATTTACCTCGCTTTTTAATAGTAGTTACATAACTGATTTCACAAAGCAAACTATTCCTAAATTTATATCTTTTTTCATTACAACTCATGCAACATGTACATTTCATGAATGGATTATAGCATGGAGAAATATTATATATTTATATAAAAAATATAAAGCTGACGTTAAGCCTTAAATTGACTCTTGACAAGTTTTTTAAATAACTTATTTTAAAACAACAATAAATGATTAAATGATTTTTTTATCACGATTCAAACCCATTGCTTCTAATAGATTGTTTTGATTATATAGATTCACTAAATGCGCTTCTACTCCTATACAAATTCCTTCTAGCGGAAGATCATTTGGATCCTGACCAAAGGGATCTTCAATTTCAACCCCTATTGCTTCAATACCTATGAATGCAAAACTTATAAACGTAGTCGCAAGTACTGTAAACCATCCGAGACTATCAACAAGACCAATCGGTAAAGTCGCACAAAATATAATCAATAAAATTTTTATATGAGCAAAATATGCAAAAGGAATAGGTGTTGTTTTGATACGATCACATCCCCCCACAGATGTAAGTAACGTATTCAAATCCGTTTCCATACTAATTATCGCATTTGGATGAATTTGCCCCGTTTTCAAACCTTTTGATAGTATAGTTTTTAACATAAAAACTATACTAATCGGTAAATGATTGGACTCAACCAAAAATGCTTTTTCCTTCTCAGAACAGACAGCAAGCAATGATTTCACTTCAGATAAATCTTTTTCCTCTCTCAAGTGTCCTTTCGCTAACTTTGGAAATGCAATTAATAGATGTAAAAATTTTATTTTTTCCTGCTCCATACTCTTCCCTTTAGAATCCCAATGACACAAAAAACTAATTGCTAAATTTCTAGTACAAGCACCAATCGTGCCAAACAGCTTTCTACCTTCCCAGTACCGATCATAGGCAGTATTCGTACGAAACACTAATAGTAATCCTAAAGCTCCTCCGACGATTACCCAAGGAGTCTGATTTATATTTATTTCTGTATAGTAATAATTAATCACAGCTACTATCGTTGAAATACACGTATATAATACGATTTGCGGGAAAATATCTCTTATAATTGTCCCTTTTAATGTAAATATTTGATGTAAACTATTTTGATTATTGTAATGAACCATATTTACAAAAACCTCTTTCTCTATTAACCTTTTATTCTTTTAAATCATGAAAGTATACAATTAAATAATAGAATCATAAACCCTATCATTATGAGGCTGGTTAAGATTATTTCTTTCAATACTGTTACTCCTTTTTTCAAAAAGATAAAATATCTTATTTAATTCAACAACAAATGTTCACTATTCTAAATCCCGACGCATCATTTTAGAATTCGCAATGAACAATGCACTAATTAATACAAAGATTGCACAGGCATATAACAATAAATCTAACGGACTATCGTGATCTATAATAATAAGACGAACAATAGCTGTTATACCTATATATATAAAATATCGTAATGGAAAATGAAAATTCATTTGAAAATACTTTATAATCATTACGATGAATTCGAAGTACAGAAAGAATACGACGATACTATCAATTAAATGATAACTAGATTCATTACCATCCAATTTCAGTTCTTGTATAAACTGAATGACTTCTTTCATAAGAAATACACTTAGAACAACCCCTAAGCAAATTAAAGCTACATTTAAAATGTACTGTAAAACGATAGGGAAATACGAAAACACTATTTTAAAATTCTTTAACACAAACATTTTTCTCCTTTACCATATAAAACGAAAAGCGAACATACACTACAATTCAATTATCATTATATTTAATTTTTATTTTTACAAATAATAAGGAACGACAAAATAGGTAAAGATAAGATTTCACCTATTTTGTCTATATAGCAGCACAACGAAATTACAATTAATTACTTCAATGCAATTGGTTGTTGTTGTGTCACACAATGAATCATACCGCCGTTTTTATACAACTCTCTCACATCAATACCGACTACTTTACGATCTGGGTATAACTTCTGAATCGTATCGTTTGCGATTTTATCATTCGGATCATTATAATTAGGCACTAATACAACTGTATTCCCAATATAATAATTGATATACGATCCCTTATAATCGAGAGTTTTTCCATTCTCTAAAGCAACCTTTTCTTTACTAAGCGGCAAGTATTCATACTTATATTTCTGTCCTGAAGCATTTTTGGCATCTAACAATGTATCCATATCTTTATTGGATAAACCCCATTCAGCTAGGTCATCTTCTTTCATCGTTACAATGGTAGATTTATTATGGAATTTAGCAAATCCATCAATATGAAAGTCCGTAATATCTAAATTAGGTACTCCATCTAACCAAATAAAGTTTGATACCCCAAGATCACTTATATATTTTTCAATTTCCTTTTCTGATAAATCAGGATTTCTATTTTTATTCGTTACCGCACTTCGAGTTAATAACGCAGTCCCATTGCTGTCTAATTCAATTGCGCCGCCTTCAAGGACAAATTTTCCCCAATCAATTCTTTCAATTCCTGATTGCTTACTAACATTCTTACGTATTTGAGCATCATTTTTATAAGGTGTCTTCTTCCCCCAACCATTAAATGCTGGATCTAATATTTTGAGATTTTTGTTGCTGTCATAAACAAAAATTGGTCCACTGTCCCTTGCCCATACATCATCAGTAGGCGCGATAAAGAAATCAATCTTCTCCATATTTAACCCTTCATCTGTTAAAAGCTTATTGATTCTTTCTTTTTCTTCCTGGTCATATGCAACAATGTGGACTTTCTCACCCTCAGTTAAAGCACTTGCCATCTTAACCCAAATAGGTTCAACTTCCTGCTTATACTCTTCGCCATATGTGTACTCATGTGGCCATTGCAGCCATGTACCTTCATGTTTATCTTTTTCATCTGGCATCGTATATTTCCCAGCATTTTTCTGTACCTCTACTTTTTCTCCTTCTTTCCCTTTAACATTTTCATTGTTACCCTCAAAAGAGCATCCACTAATAATCGTTGTAGATAATGTAGCTATTAAACAAAACTTTATTGCCTTTTTCATTTTTTCAACCTCCTGTTCTTGTCTCCAATAATGTAAAGCTTCACATAGTGTGAAGCTCAAGCTTTTTTATCAATGTAAAAATTACCAATTATTCTTTGCATTACTTATCATTTAACTACCTATTTAGATTTATTCAAATGCCAATCACCTTTTTCACCTATTTATCCCGCTATTTATGGGCAGTAAGACCCCCACCTCAAAATTCAGCGGAAGCAAAGAAGTTAGGTGGGAGATGAACACACCCCATTGATTAAAGTTTCACTTTATTCAGTAAGTAAAACTTTACAAAATAAAAAAATCGGTATTGATAATTACATATCAATACCGATTTTTTATAATTATTTTCCTTCTATTAAATCATTCGCCATTTTCCTAAATTCTTGATTAAATGCATCATTCATACCATTTTGGACGTTAGAAAATAATATGACAAACGTTCGTTTATCCCAGTTAAAATTATTAAAAGTGTTCCAGCCAGCTAATACACCGTGGTTATGATAATAATCTGGGTAAATATAGAAACTAAATCCATATTTTCTTGCAGGTGATGCAGAAAACATATCTGATACACTTTGTTTAGAAAGTAGTTTACCATCCATAATAGCTTCATCTAACTTTTTCATATCTTCAACAGTCGTATACATTTCACCACAACCATACAGCCAGTTCATTTTTAAGCGAGGCGTGGCTATTAACTTATTATCTTTTTTCGTATACCCTTCTGCTAAGAAAATATCTTCTGGGAGTGTTGCGCCCATTCCAGATTCATGCATTTCAACAGGAGTCAAAATATTTTCTTTCACATATTCAGCAAGTGGTTTATTCGATATTTTTTCTACAATATATGCAAGCACCATATAATTATAATCTGTATATTTCCATCCTGTCCCTGCTGGAAATTGTAACGTTTGTGCCCCAATCCATGTTACTAATTTTAACCGTGATGCTGCGTCAACACTACCTTGTCCCTGTTCTGGTAATCCAGACGTATGTGTTAACAAGTTTCGTAACGTAATGTTTTTATCTGCCGGAAACGATGGGATATATTTATTTACATTGTCTTCAATGTTCAACTTCCCTTTTTCTTTTAGTTGCATAATAGATATTGCAACTACTGTTTTCGTAATAGACCCAATGCGATATTTCGTTCTTGGCGTCGTTAATACTTGATCTTTCACATTCGCATAACCGTAGCCTTTTCGTAAAATGACATGATCTTTACTTGCTACAAGAACACTCCCATTAAATCCTTTATCTTTTAAGTACTGATCTAGTTTTCCAGCTGCAATTTCATAACGCTTTTTCTCATTCGCATCAACTTCCTGCTTAACATCTTTTTGCTTACTATTTACATTAGAAAATGCCTTTGCATCATATTTTTTTCCTTTATTTGCATGTATTAGTGTAACAACACTTCCACAAAAAACAGCAAAAATAAAGAAAACGATTAACCATTTCTTTAACATACTAGGAACCCTCTTTTATCTAGTTTCACTTAACGTAGATCCATTCTATTTTATATCTTTTAATTATCAAGTATATTATAATATTATTTAATATTCACTCTGTTAAAACTAGATTCCTTTTTCTCATTTTCAATTTTTACTACTCTCTATTGTATTTCTTTCTTGCAAAATTTCCAACATACAATCGGATGCATTACACTATAATTTCAAATTCTTTTGTAACATTTGTTATATACTAAAAAGAATGGAGATGTAATATGAAAAATACCGATAAACGCAATCGTTTAGATGATAAGATGTTTCATTATCGGATAACAAAAAACAACATTGTATCAATTGAATATTACGGAAAACAAATTATGACATTAAAAGGAAATGATGCTGAAAAATTTTTAAATAAAATAAATCATGCAAATAACGATAAAGAAAAACAGCTAATTATGGCTAAAATTACAGGTAATTTCAAAAGAGGTAATGAACGAAATTGAAAACGAATCTCATTTACATTTTGATTATACAACAAATAAAAAAAGAAATGTCGCTCATTCAACATTTCTTTAGACTTTCTTCATAAAAAATTTACATTGCTAACATTCCTTCATTTTCTATACTTCCTATATAAGCTAACCGCTGAAATAGTTAGTAATACAACTATGCATAACCACGCGTACGTATATCCCTTCTTATCTACAATATAACCAAATAAAGCAGGCGCAACAATAATGGCAATTTGATTTAATGTAAGTGCAAAACTCACTGTCATCCCTACCGATTTTTCACTTGCTGATTCTGAAACTTCAGCTATAAAAAGACTAAACCATCCAATTGAAAAGAACCCTAACAATGCACTTACACCATACAATACATTCGTTATTGTATGTATGCTCATTACTAATATTAGAATGAAGAAAATAGAAATACAAACAGTTATAAATAAAGGGGTCCGCCGATTCCCCTTATAAAACAAATCACTAGTAGCTGCTAATATAACCCTACCAACCATTCCAGAAAAGAACATAACGGAAAATACTTTTCCGGCTAAAATTGGTGTAATTGATTGTTCTGTTACTAAAAATTTTATAAAATGTCCAACTAACACCATTTGCAATGAAATCATACAAATACCAGTTATATAAATTGCATACAACTCTTTTTTACACATCACTTCTTTTAACTGCATCCAAAAAGAAAGTTTACTACGTTCTTGTTTAACTTTCTCTTGAATATATGGTTCCTTATAAAATATAAAAAATAAAAACCCTCCAATTATACAAATGCATGCAATGCTATTTACCGCATAGGCCATATTATATTTTATTGTAAGAAACGGGATCAATACTCCCGCTAATGTACCACCAATCGGTATACCGGCTTGTCTAATCCCCATCGCTAACCCGCGATTTTCTTTTGAGAACCACTTCATTATCACCTTACTTCCTCCTGGCTGCGAAACACTATAAAACGTTCCTACTAATAAAAGTACAAAGAGTAACCCATTAAATCCATTGACCATATTAGTCAGTAAAAACGAAACCCCTAGTAAAAATAAACTTATCGAAATTAACAACTTTTCATTGTATTGATCAAGTAGCCGCCCAACAAAAAGCATACAAAATAGCGGTCCTATATTTACAACACTTACTAACAATCCACTCTCCGTATTCGTAAGTGCATATTCTTCTTTCCAAAATAAAGCAAATGCTCCAACACCATACGTTATAAGTGTCGCTGTTGTTTGAGCAACTGTCGCAAAAATTAACATAACCCACTTATAAGTACCATTCATCCTTTCTTCCATTAACACAATAATCCCTCCATCCCCTTCCATTGTATGAAAGTTCTGATATCATATAAAATAAAGATTTATCATGTAATCCATCAAAAAAAATGATACCTTTTATGGAGGGATGATACTTGGATATAAAAGATTTAACTGTATTTTACGAAGTTGCGAAAGAAAAAAACATATCTCACGCAGCTAAAAATTTAAACTATGTACAGTCTGGCGTAACAATGCGTATAAAACAACTAGAAAATGAACTAGGTGTACCTTTATTTTACCGAAACGGAAAAGGTGTAACTTTAACTTCTAACGGTGAGATTTTATTAACATACGCTAAACAAATTATCCACTTAATGGATCAATCTGTTAAAGCAGTTCAAAGTAATGGGATCGAACCAAGGGGCACTTTAAAAATTGGATGTACAGAATCTACAACCGCTGTAAGACTTCCATCTATATTAACGGCCTATTATGAGGAATACCCAAAAGTCGAATTGATTTTAGAATCAAATACGACGGAACAATTGATTAGACTTGTATTAGAACGAAAACTAGACGGGGCGTTTATCGCTGGAACCACTCAGCATGCTGAACTTCATACAAATATATTTCATGAAGAAGAATTAGTTCTCATTAGCAAAAAGCCTTTATCTTCCTTTAAAGACATAGGAGACATGAATTTACTTGCATTTAGTCACGGGTGCTATTATAGAAATTTATTAGAAAATTGGCTTCAAGAAGAAGGAATTTCACCTAAACGAGTATTAGAGTTTGGAACAATTGAAGCGATACTCGCATGTGTAAAATCAGGTATGGGCGTAGCAATTATGATGAAGTCTATTTTAAATGGTCATAAACATGACATATCATTCAATCCTTTGCCAAATAGCTTCAAAAAAGTTCCTACTACTTTTATTACTAGAAAAGATATATATCACTCTGCTGCATTACAAAAATTTATGGAGATGACTCTCAATGCGTGAAAAGAAAATACGTGGTATGAAACGAAAAACAAACACTATGATAAAGCGAATTGAGGAACATACAAAAACGTTCCCTTCTACTTTCTATAACGATGAATATTGGAATATGCTATTGCCAGTTTCGCAAGCTTTTATTGACTCTCGTAAAACACCTAGAAAAGTAAAGCGATTATGTATTCAAACCTTATTAAATCAAGCAAATCATTTAATAAATATGAAACCGAGCGATACACATACATATCGAGTTGTTGTTTTGATTTCTATAAATAATTTGTGGGATTCGCAAATCATTATATTTAAAAATGAGGACTACTTTCATAATTTCTTTAATAGAAATAGTGAATTTCAAAAATGGATTCTTCTTTCAAATGAAATTGATTTTGGGAAGACATGGGAAATGTCAGTTTGTCATTCCTTCAAAACGCTTCACTTTCAAGAAATTATTTATGATGAAGATGAATGCTATGAAAAAGAGATTCTGTTTATTGGGGAGTTAAATTAAAAAGGTATACCTAAAACACTGGTATACCCTTTTCCACTTATTTTTCCTTCAATACACTATGTAATCGATCCGGATAATTTGTAAACATTCCTGTAGCACCCCATTTGATTAACAGTCTCATATCTGGTTTCTCGTTAATTGTATAAGGGTGAATTAACAGTCCATTTTTCCTAGCCATTTTCATATATGACTCATCAATAATTAGTTCTCCGTTATCATTACGTAAGTTTGGTCCAATACCAGCTGCATACTTTTTAATTTCTTGAAAATCATCATTTGTTACACTTTTCGGTTCATGTGTAATGCCAGACCATTCGACAATTTCATTGTTTTCATTTGGATAATACCAAAGCAATTGAACTAACGGAATATTTTCATTCATACTATGAATCTTTTTCAAACTATCTTTACTAAATGATTGAATCATAACACGGCTAGAAGACATGTTTTGACCTACTAAATTATATTTTTGTAACAACGCCAACAATTTCTCTTCCATTCCTGGATACACATCTGGTGATTTTGTTTCAATATAATACTTCATACTTCTTCCATACTTTTGGAAGATTTCTTCAAGAGTTGGAACCTTTTGCCCAACATACTCTTGCTTAGCCTTTTCTGGATACGCTTTATTAAACCATGATCCAGCATCTAAACTCTTTATTTCGCTTAACGTTTTATCACGTACTTCGCCTGTTCCATTTGTAGTGCGATCAACTGCTGTATCATGCATTGCAATTAATTGACCATCCTTTGTTAATTGAATATCTAACTCTAAATAATCCGCTTTCATTTTTTTCACTAAATCATAAGAAGCAAAAGTATGCTCAGGTGCATGTCCACTTGCTCCGCGATGTGCAATATTTAAAAACTTATTCGTATTCCACTCATGCTTTCCTTCTGACTTTGCATGAACAGCTCCCCCAGCAAAGATGCTTCCCATCGTAAAGAAAATAACTAATACGCTAATAATTTTTCTCATCCTTCAAACCCTTCCTACGTTGCAAATTTCAACAAGCTAATGAGATTTACACGAAATAGAAAACATACTTTCATTATTTTTATAAACCTATATTAAAATTCCAATCTTACAATTATACTTTCTCTATATTATTTAATATAGAAAACTAGTATTATCCTATTTAATCTCTATAGCCCTCCTTTTCACATGTAACTCCCTATTATGCACGGTTCATTCAATAAAAAAAGCCATAAATTATTTAGAATACACTCCTGTATCCTTAAATAAATTTATGGCTTTTCTCAAATATCTCCGGCCTCTATTAACTTGTCGAATTTAATCATATCAAACCTATTGAAATTTGTGAATATTATTTTAAGAGATAATCTTTACGCTAAAGCAGCTGGCGCCATTAATTGTGGCCCTTTCCCCGTACGCGCCAATACCCAATCATCGTAATACCACATTTCTGTCTGACGGCGGCTCATCATATAATCCCAGCGTACTTCGCGCTCAAATTCAATGATTTGTCCTTCTCCGCCAATGGTTACCCAGTTGAAACTGCCGTTATGATGCATCATTTTCACCCACAAAACAGGGAAAGTAACAATTTCCCTTTCCTCTTTATACTGTCTCGTTTGTTTTTCTATGCGTAGTAAAGTTAAACCACTTGCATATTGTTGATCAACCTTTTCCATTACATCCATCGCTATTTTTTCCGCCTCATCTTTATGAGGTAATGTATTAGCGTATACCGGCATCATACTCGTATAGCTTAATAAACGCTTACCATTTTGAGAAGTAATAATTGTAATGTGAGCACCGCCGTAATGTAACGGCTCCTCTGCTTGATAACGCTGAATGGCAACATTCACACCGTCACGTAATTCATTATGTTCCCGTACTAATTTTACATACTTCGGAATTGGTAATACCAACGCAACTTCCTTACTACAATTTTGAAAAATATTATATTGATTCGTCATCTAACATTTCTCCCTTATATATAATTTTTCTGTAACATGCGTCAGGAATTCCGTTAGTTCTCCAGCATAATATACATATAATTCATGCATAGCCCTCGTACATGCTGTGTAAAACAAATTGCGTTCAGACTCTCTATAGTAGCTGGATTTAGAAGCATCAAATATAATAACAGCATCAAACTCTATCCCTTTCGCCAAATAAGCTGGAATAACAACAACGCCTTTCTCATAAGTTGTATTCTCTTGTTGCATAAGATGGGCATGTAATGTATCCCCTATTAGCCCTATCACTTTCATACATTCTTCATTTGTTTTACAAATGATTGCAATTGTTTTATGTTCTTTTTCTTTTAACTCTTTCACCTTAAGCACCATATTCTCTACACGCTCTCGTTCATCACTTACTTGTATATAAACGGGCTTCTTACCAGCCCTGTTAAAAGCTTCAATATCATTTCCATTTGAAATCATACACTTTGTAAATTCAATTATCGGTTTTGTCGATCGATAACTACGGTTAAGCTGGACTATTTCTACCTTACGATCTGCAAATAATGTGGAGACGATATTGTTCTCTCTATTAAGATCATGAGAGAAAATATTTTGATTACAATCACCAAGTAACGTCCATCTCACCTTCGGAAATAGTCGTTTTAAAAATACTAATTGAAAAGGTGTATAATCTTGCATTTCATCAACGAATACAAACTTCACAAGATGATTCGTTTTAAACCCTTCCAGTAATTCTTTTAAAAACAAATACGGCGTAGCATCTTCATTTGCTAGTTGTTTGTTCTTCAAACGCTTCACCGTTTGCTTACATATATCTTCCCAACAATTTGGTACGAAAAGATCTTTCTGAATGCTTTCAAATAACTGCTCAAAAATCGCAGTATGATTTATAAAAGCATATTTTTTCACCTTTCTACGTAACGAACGAAAATGTTTCTTCACTACATATTTCGTTAATAGCTCATGTTCCTTCTCATAATAATTAAATTGATTATCTTTCTCTAATTTTTCATATAAGCGATTGTAATCTTCTTTATTTAAATACTGAATTTCTCGTTCCACCCAATCTTTTTTCGCTTCTATCTTTTCAAATTCATGTAACTTCTGAAGAATCCATTCCATTGTAAGTTGCATTCGATTCGGTATAGCAATAGAAATATCTAAACTATAAAAATATTCACATATGGATTTTGCCTCTATGAGCACTTCACCTTTACATGTAACATCATGAAAGTGTAAACCTTTTTCACTTAAGCTTCTCGCGTATTTCTCAAGTAGTCCCATAAATTCAACTGAGGATTTATACCGAATTCCTTTCACTCTAGTTTCATACGTACTTTCATGCTTTTTCGTTAAAACGTATTCTAACTGCGCGAATGAATCTTCTACAGTAAAGCTTTTTCCAATCATATGTTCCACATACGATTGGAAAGTCGTTTGTTGCATATTCTCTTCCCCAAGCTCTGGTAAAACATTCGCGATATAACTATTGAACAACTCATTCGGAGAAAACAGTAAAATTTGATCCGCATGAACTATCCCGCGGTAACGATACAATAAATAAGCAACACGCTGCAGTGCTGCTGAAGTTTTCCCACTCCCAGCAGTCCCTTGCACAATTAACACATCACTTTTATCATTTCGAATAATTTGATTTTGTTCCCTTTGTATTGTCGCTACAATACTTTTCATTTGTTCACTTGCATTGCGTCCAAGTACTTCTTGTAATAATTCATCACCTATCGTCACACCTGTATCAAACATACTTTGAATCGTTCCGTTTCGAATCATGTATTGACGTTTTAGAAGCAAATCGCCTGAAATCGTACCAATAGGCGCTTTATACTGTGCCCTTCCTAAAGTGTAATCATAATAAAGACTCGAAATAGGTGCCCGCCAATCATATACTAAAAACTCATCACTTTCTTTATCATAAAAAGAGCCGATACCAATATACATTTCATCGGTATCCGCTTCAGCATCTTCTTTAAAATCAATCCGCCCAAAATACGGCGTTTCTTTTATTTTCGTTAAAAGGTTATATTCATTTTTCGTATGACGATGTGTATGTTCTCTTTCAGCAAGAACTTCTGCCTCTTGCCTAATACTCGCCGCCGTTTCAACCGCTTCTTTAATATTATCTATATTTACTTTTACATCTTCCCAAAAGTTTTTTCTAATACTAACAATTTCAGACTTCACCGATCCAACTCGGACATCAAGCTCTTTCAGTTCTTCATCTACTTTTTCAATGACTACATTGACACGTTGTTGCTCTTCTTTATAATGACTCATATAATCTCCCCTTCTCATACTATTTGAAAGCCTTATATGATACGTAACCCTTTACTTTTGAAAAATGCCACAGGCAACAATTTCCCATGACTTTTGAAACTCTTCGTTGATCCTCTCTTCTTTCCATCTCTCAGAAAAAGCAGGGTGATAAAACGATGCAAGTAACCCAAATAACGTATGTGCTAAAAATAAACTATCCTGTTTTTTAATCTCATTGCGTTCTATCCCGCGATTTATCACTTTCTCCAGTTGCCCAACTAATCTTTCTTCATGCTTTTGAATCACCTTATTCTTTTGCTGCACTAACGAACTATTCAATGTAAATAACTCTTCGTTTTCAAGTAACTCTTTCTTTTTAAGCTGAAATAAACAAACGAACCACTCTTGTAATATGATTTCTGTATCTCCATCTTTTCCCGCAATTTGCTCAAGCTGATCCGAGTACTTAAGCAGCCACCTTTCTAAAATGGCATCGCGTAGCGTGGCCTTACTCCGAAAGTAAGAATATAAAGCCGCATGACTAACATCAAGTGACTTCGCAATACTAACAAGTGTCGTCCTACTCCATCCATATTTCATTAACTCTTTTTCCGCTGCATCTAAAACAACATTTTTCGTTAACGCCTTATCTGTCATTTTTCTCACCGTCCATTTTATTTACATAATAATATTATTTAAATAACAACTTACATTTTTTATTATTTGTAAGTTGAGTGCAAAAAAATACTATTTCAATTAGGTTATAAGATTAACATATCCTTTTTCAACTTACAATATTTTTATTTTGTAAGTTGAAAGGGAATAGAAGAATTGCCTTATATAAGACAATTCTTCCTAGTTAATTAAAAGTTACACAATAAATGATTCATTACTTCGTTAAGCACTGTATCTAGATTTGATACCTCTTTTGCCGAACGCCATCCGATAAAGCCATCTGGTCTAATTAATACAGCACCTCCATTCTCTATACCATATAATTTGCTAAAAATATCTTCTTGAACAATAAAGTCTCCACTTAAGCCAACACGATACCCTTTTATATTTATTCCTAATTTAGCTGAAACAGTATGTGCTGCTTCAGCCCAAGAACTATTTTCTACTCCTGTAAGTAATACAAAACTGTTACCGAATAAGTCTAATATAGAAACTTTCTTCCCTGCATACGTTCCCCATACATGTGGCGCTCGCGTTCCAGATCTGCCGTTCAACTCTACACTATCCATTCTATGCGGAGTGACTGAATCATCTATAATCGCCTCTGAACAATACTGATATCCAACTGTAACAGCTAAACCATCCATATTATTCAAACTGCCTTCCTCTCTATTCGCAGCACGAAACAGTAAACTACTTGCATAAGCTGTCGTTAATTTTGCAACAGAGTGTCTCTCTTCATGATATGTTTCTAACAATTTTGGTTTTGCCTTCCCTTTTATAACAGCCGCTAATTTCCAAGCTAAGTTATGCGCATCTTGTATTCCTGTATTTGAACCAAATCCGCCTGTTGGCGGCATAATATGTGCTGAATCTCCAACTAGAAAGACTCGATTTCCTTGAAATTTCATTGCTGTACTTTCGGCCGCTTCCCACGGTAAAACACTTAATATTTCTGACTCAACATTTGTACTTCCAATTGCTATTTCAATAATTTGTTTACAACGTTCTATAGTGAAATCCTCTGGTCCCTCTCCTTTTAATGGATCGTAGGCTACATGGTAAATCCATTTTTTTACGTTATCTACTGGGATCAGTGCACCAAGAACCTCTGGATGAAGTACCATAGAAAAACCGAATGCGTCTCCTTGTATAAACTCACTTAAATCTGCTTCAAAATAAATATTCATATAATAGCCACCAATGGTCCCACGCCCCTCAGTTTTAATCCCTAACTGCTCACGTATTTTACTTTTCGCTCCATCTGCTGCAATTACATAGTCACAATGTATGACACTTTCTTTTTCTGTTTCACGATTTCGAATCGTTGCTTTTACCCCGTTTTCATTTTGTTCAAATGAAACTAATTCATGATAAAAAGATAGTTGCCCGCCTAATGTTTTCGCTTCTTGTAACATCATCTCTTCTAAAATAATTTGATAACAAGCAGTTTGTTTTGATGGACTAATCTTTTCTATTTTTTGAAGTAACTCTTCATCGTTTCCGTATTGCGTCGCTCTCATTTGTTCCAATTCTTCTTTATTCGCCTCAGCTATTGTATGAACTGCTATTCTTCCTCGGCAGTTCTCTAATGCTTTACCTGCCAATGTAATTCTTTTTTCCAAGCCTAATTCTCGAAATAACTCCATTGTACGTAAAGTAAGACCGCCTGCTTTCGGATGAATGGCAGTAGACGGATGCCTTTCAATAAATAAGTACTCAATGTTATGTTTTGCAAGAAATAACGCAGACGCTAACCCAGATAATCCCCCTCCAACAATTAAAACTGGTACATAATTCGATTTCATATATTTACCCTCCACATCATTGTTCTGAGCTCAGTGACATAAATATAATCAAAAAAAACATTAAAATATAGACTTATATTTCATTTTGAATTATCATATAGATAGATTACGCCCCAAAATTCCTTTTACCTTTTCATACATCTATAATCCACCTGAATTGTGGCTGTATGAAAGTGTAAAACAAATGAACGTACTTTACGTTGAACCATGTTCTATCGTAAAAATCAAAAATAATACAAACATTATAAGCGGTCGTAACCTTATGGATTATACAAGGTTACAACCGCTTATTTTATTGTTACATCATTTTTTGTTTTTAAAACTTCATCTATTGTGTTATGTAATCCTTCCAATGCCTTTTCTATCTCCCTATAATTTTCAACAATAAAAAATTCATTCGTCTCGATTTTCTTTCTCAATATTGCACCTCATACAACAATCATGTAGCATTACCGTATCGAAATAATGGTTCATCATCTTAAACCTTTCGACTAATTACCTGGAGGCAAAGTGATTGAAATGAATAAACAAGAACAATTAAATATTATAAAAAAAAATTTTATTGATTCTCAAAAAGTATTATTGGCAATTGGTGATGAAACGCGTCAAGCTATTTTATTAGTACTAATGGAAACGGAATGTCAAACAGGCTTACGTGTAGGAGAAATCACGAAGCAAACACACCTTTCCCGTCCAGCAGTATCACATCACCTTAAGATTTTACGAGAAGCTGGCATTATTTTAATGAGAAAAGAAGGTACAAAGAATTTTTATTATATTGATATACGCACAAAATTAGGTTTATTAAAAAATCTTGTATTAGATATTGAGAAGCTATTGCAAAACTTTTATTAAAACTTGGAGGTATAAGAAATGAAAGCAATGATAATTGATAAGTACGGAAAAGTCCCAATGCGTATGGCAGAGGTACCTACTCCTGAAATTAATGAGTATGAAGTGCTCGCAGAAATTCATGCAGCTAGTATTAATCCAATTGATTTTAAAATACGCGATGGAAAAGTGAAGATGTTGCTTAAATATGAGATGCCCCTAATCCTTGGTAATGACTTTTCCGGTGTCATCGTAAAGGTTGGGGCAAAAGTGACTAACTTTAAAGTCGGTGATGAAATATATGCACGCCCAAGAAAAAATAAGATTGGTACTTTCGCGGAGTATATAGCCATTCATGAAGATGATATAGCTTTAAAACCGAAAAATTTAAATTTTGAGGAAGCTGCTTCGATTCCACTCGTTGGCTTAACATCATATCAAGCATTACATGACATCATGCAATTACAAAAAGGACAAAAGATTTTAATTCACGCTGGATCCGGTGGTGTTGGTACTTTCGCTATTCAGTTAGCAAAAATAATGGGTGCCATTGTTACAACGACTGCTAGTGAAGCTGGTGCGAATTTAGTAACGTCTCTTGGCGCAGATGAAATTATTAATTACAAAACAGAGAAATTTGAAGATATACTAAAAAATTATGATGCGGTATTTGATACAATCGGAGGTGTAACACTTGAAAAATCATTCAATATTATAAAAAGCGGAGGAAACATTGTTTCCGTTTCAGGCATGCCGAATGCTCGCTTCGGTAAAGAATTTGGTTCAGGATTCTTTAAAACTCTCTTATTTTCATTAGCCAGCAAAAAACTTACTGCACTTGAAAAAAAGCATAATGCTCAATATTCATTTTTATTTATGAAGCCAAGCGGGGATCAATTACGTACTATTGCAAACTATATTGAAGCTGGACAAATCAAACCTGTAATCGATCGAGTTTTTCCTTTTGAAGATGCGCAAAAAGCAATGGAATATTCAGAGTCTGGAAGAGCAAAAGGGAAAATAATTGTAAAAATAAAATAATAATAAAACCTCCATTTTTAAAAATGGAGGTTTTAAATTTGCTGTTAAATAGACATAGTACAATGAAGTCCTTACAATAGATTGCAAGGGGAAATATTGTATTATACTTTTAGTTAACTTTACAAAGAATACATACGTGCAAATACATAATTTAAAATACAAAAAGGAGGAGATACAATGACTAAAAATAATGAAACAGGTTGGAATTTAGATAATAGTTATATGACTTTACCACAATCATTTTATACAGAAATCCCCCCTACTCCCGTAAGTTCACCTGAGTTAGTTAAACTAAACCATTCATTAGCGATATCTCTTGGCTTGACCCCTGAAGAACTGAAAAAGGAAGCTGAAATTGCCATTTTCGCTGGTAATGGACTCCCAGAAGGAGCTCATCCATTAGCTCAAGCATATGCTGGTCATCAATTCGGACATTTTAATATGTTAGGCGACGGTCGTGCTCTTTTAATTGGCGAACAAATTACTCCTTCAGGTGAGCGTTTCGATATTCAACTGAAAGGTTCTGGCCCTACTCCCTATTCACGCCGAGGAGATGGCCGTGCTGCACTCGGTCCGATGCTACGTGAATATATTATTAGTGAGGCAATGTATGCACTTGATATTCCGACTACTCGTAGTTTGGCTGTTGTCACAACTGGTGAACCTACATATCGTGAAACAAAGTTACCTGGAGCAATTTTAACTAGAGTAGCTAGTAGTCATATACGGGTCGGTACATTTCAATATGCTGCAGCTCGTGGTTCAATAGAGGACCTTAAATCGCTAGCTGACTATACGATAAAAAGACATTACCCAGAAAGTGAATCCCATGAAAACCGATATACTGCATTACTACAAGAAGTCATTAAAAAACAAGCAAGTCTTATCGCAAAATGGCAACTTGTTGGATTTATTCACGGCGTAATGAACACTGACAATATAACGATCAGTGGCGAAACAATTGATTACGGTCCTTGTGCATTTATGGACAATTACGACCAAGGAACCGTATTTAGCTCTATTGACACACAAGGCCGTTATGCATATGGAAATCAACCATATATGGCCGCATGGGACCTCGCCCGATTAGCAGAATCTTTAATACCAATTCTGCACGAAGATGAAGAAGAAGCACTAAAAATCGCTCAAGACGAAATTTCGAAATTTAGCGTACAGTATGAAAACAATTGGTTCCTTGGAATGAAAAAGAAATTAGGACTATTTAGCAACGAAGAACAAGATCAATCACTTATTGAGCAACTTTTAAAAATGATGGAGAAATATAAAGCGGATTATACAAATACATTCCGTTCATTAACTCTTGATGCTATCGAAAATACAGCTCTATTTGAAAGTCCTGAATTTAAAGATTGGTACAAACTGTGGCAATCTCGATTAGAAAGACAAGAACAATCAAAAGAAAACGCCTACGAGATGATGAAAAATAATAACCCATCAATCATCCCGAGGAACCACCGTGTAGAAGAAGCACTAGAAGCAGCTGTTACAAATGACGACTATAGCGTAATGGAGCAACTTCTTGAAGCTTTATCAAACCCTTATGCGCATTCTACAGATCAAGAAGAATACTGCATTCCGCCTGCACCGACGAATCGCCCTTATCGTACTTTTTGTGGCACTTGATTGCAATTAAAAGAATCTTTCTAATTATATTAACTGTTAACAACAAACTTAAAAGGTGTTTTCAATATTGAAAACACCTTTTAAGCTAACTTATTTAATGTCCACTTTTAAAATCAACTAAAAATGCCGACTTCAAATCAAAAATACTTCATTCTATATTTATACACGTTCTACTACTAAAAAATCTGGTTTTGCAGGTGCAGGCGTATCTCCATGAGCAGCGTATTGTTTTGTATCAAGTTTTAACATCGAAAAATTTTCATGTGCCGCTTGTTTGGATTCAGTTAAAATACCCCCAATACTCAAAGATACAACACCAGCAACTGTTAATCCCATAATAGTTAATCCAATTTTTCTCATTATTTCAACGCTCCTTTATCAAATATTTTTCTTCTTATTTCATAAGTCTTATAAAAATACTTTTCAGCCTGTTCTATATTGCCTTCTTTATGAAACTCTATTGCCAGCTTTTCAGCATATTCACAAATATATTCGATTAAATTTTCTTTTTCAAAGTAAGAAAAACTTTCAAGCATAATTTGTTCTACGCTTTCTGCTTTCAAACATTGACAAAATTCCTTTAGAATTAAAAAATGATACCTATATTCATCATTTTTTAATTCTTCACAAACTTCCAATCCAATTTCAATTAACTCTTTTGCCTTTTCTATTTTTCCTATTTTATAATATTCCCCTGCCTCTATAAAAATAGCTTTATAATGATTCGGCATTTTTTCAGAAACTTCCGATAAGTGCCTAATAGCTAAATCTGAAAGGTTTTGACTCGCATACAATAATCCCAAATTATGTCTTATTCTTAAAACTAGTGTTTCAGCATCATTTTTTTGCAAAGTATTTAATGCTGAAACAATATACTCCTCTGCTCTTTCATGCTGTTTTAATTTTGAAAAAGATAACCCCAAAACATTTTCACATAGCGCTACATTCATTTCATGCCCTGCGTGTTTTGCAAAGATATCCCTTGCTTTCGAAGCATATTCAATAGCTGAATACGCTTGATACATTTGATATTTTAATGTAGAAACTCTGTAGTTCAACTCTGCTTGTTCAACTTCATCTGGAATATGCTTTAGTAATTCTTCCGCTTTATCAAAATAGTTACTCGCTTCACTATAATTTGAGAGAATTGTAGAATATATAGATTTAAATAAATAATAATAATATTCCAAAAATTCATCATTTGGTTTAGGTAACGAATCTACTTTATCAAAAGAATTTTTTGAAATACCTATACCATCCATTAGCACTTTATATCGAAAATCTAAAAGATAATAGTGAAATAAGACATTTATATCTTCTTCGATAATATGTAGCTTTTTATCAATCTCTTCCTTTAATTTTTTCGCTTCACTTACTCGTTGGGCTCTGATGTTTTGGTACCAATCATTCAGCATCTTGGTAATTAATTTATTACCTGTGATTTGTATATTCATTGAAACCCCTCCCCTTCTCTTTGATTATTCTAAAAATAACACAATTCAATTATCTATATCCATATTTATATATATTTCTCAACAATTGTTTAAAATTCAACTCCTCAATTTATTATTTGCCCACATTACATCATCTCTTATACCCTCTGAATATGAGTATCCTTAAAATCCGTCTCATATTTCAATCCATATCCAAACATTCGATCCATTCCAATGTGTGCTGTCCATATTAAGCCAATCATTATAACGGTATCTATCTTAAAATAGACACCTATTAGAACAATTAATATGGATATGATATATGTGTGACATACATTATATATTTTCGCACCAACGTGATTATTAATCCCATATGCTAACATTGATAGATCCGGCGCTAAAAGGAATACAAAAAATATAATCCAACTAAACTCATATATTGAATACATATAAATCGTGGCTAAAAATACAACCATTCCTTCAAAATGTACAATACGTTTTTGCATTATTTATCATTCCTATTTTTCTATATTTATTGATACATTTTCATCGCTGAAAGTGTTCTTTGCATTTTTTGACCAGATGGTTGCTAATATTGGCCCTGCAATGTTATGCCATACTGCCGCTAATACACTTGGGAGTGCAGCAGCCGGTCCAAAATGCGCTGTCGCCAGTGCAACACCTAAGCCAGAATTTTGCATTCCTACTTCTATTGAAATAGCCCTTCTTGTCCCTTCGTCTAGTCCAAGTACGAACGCAGTTATATATCCGAGCAAAAAACCGAAAGCATTATGGAGCATCACCGCAATAAAGATAAGAAGTCCTGAAGAAGTAATACTACTTACATTTGCTGAAACAACTGCGGAAACAATCATAATAATTGCTACAACGGATAATAAAGGAATAACAGTCATTCCTTTATTAACGATATGAGGGAAAAACTTTTTCACTACTAGTCCTAAAATAATAGGCACAATAATGACTTGTACGATAGAAAGAAACATGGACATAGCATTTACTGGCATCCATTGCCCTGCAAGTAATAATAGAATGAGCGGTGTAGCAATTGGTGCTAGTAACGTTGATAATGAAGTCATTGCAATAGACAACGCTAAGTTCCCTTTTGCTAAATAAACCATAACATTTGATGCAGTGCCACCCGGTACTGAACCGAGCAACACTAATCCAGCTGCTAATTCCGCTGGCAGGTCCATAACGTAGGCTAGTACGTATGCGACAAGTGGCATAATAATAAACTGAGCACATACACCGATAATAACTGGCAATGGTTTTGTAGCGATGATTTTGAAATCAACAGCCTTCAATGTTAATCCCATCCCAAACATTACAATCCCAAGTAAAATCGTTATGTAACTAGTTAACCCGAGAAATGGCGTGGGAGTGAAATATGCAATAGCTGCCATACAAATAACCCAAAATGCAAAATACTTTCCAGCTATATTACTTATCGCTTCTAGTACTTTCATCCACTCAGCCCCTATCTTTTAATTGAAACACCTTATTCGGATTCAAAATATTTTGCGGATCAAGAGCTTTCTTTATTTTCTCCATTACAAATAATGCCGCCCCATGTTCTTCTTCTTGATACTTTCGTTTTCCGATTCCAACGCCATGTTCTCCTGTACACGTTCCTCCTCGTTTAAGAGCATACAAAACGATACTTTCGTTTATTTCGTCTGCCTTCTTCACTTCCTCTTTATCATTTGCGTCAATCATTAAGAGTACATGGAAATTCCCATCCCCAACATGACCGAGAATACCACCAATAAGGCCTACTTTATCTAATACCTCTTTCGCATGTTGAATTGCGCCAGCTAATTCCGAAATTGGCACACATACGTCTGTACTCATTAGCTTTTTACCAGGATAACTATGCACGTAAGAGTACGCTAAGTTATGTCTTGCATCCCACATTTTATTTCTCGCTGCTGTTTCCGTCTCAAATGCAATTTCTATACATTTATGATCAAGAACGATTTCTTTCGTAAATTCAATATCTTGCTTTAACCCTGCTTCATTGCCGTGAAACTCTAAAAACAGTGTCGGTTCTTCTCTGTAACTTGTTTCATTGTAATGATTTACTTGTTTCATAGATAATTCATCAACGAGTTCAATTCTCGCGATTGGAATACCTGCTTGTAATATGTTAATTACAGCTTCTACTGCATCATTTATAGTTGGAAACGATGCCCTCGCAGCCATAACATGTTCTGGTATACCGTATACTTTTAAAGTTAACTCCGTGAAACATCCAAGTGTTCCTTCTGATCCTACGAAAATACCATTTAAATGATAACCTGATGATGACTTCGCGGCTAAATTCCCGGTATGTATAACTCCTCCATCAGCAAGAACGACTTCTAAATCTCGAACTTGATCACGCATTACACCATACTTTACCGCTGTCGTTCCGCTCGCATTTGTAGCAGCCATTCCTCCTAACGTTGCATCAGCTCCTGGGTCTACACTAAAAAATAATCCATACTTTTTCAATTCTTTATTAAGCTGAGAGCGCGTCACCCCTGGCTGTACTCTCACAAGAAAATCCCTTTCTCTTATTTCAAGTATTTTGTTCATAAGAGAAAAGTCCATTGTAATTCCTTTTTCGTAAGGGATTACATGTCCCTCTAAACTGGATCCTACTCCAAATGGAACGACAGCTGTTCCGTGCTGACTCGCTATTTTCATTATCGCGCTAACTTCTTCGGTTGTTTTTGGAAAAACAACTACATCAGGTAAACTACTAACATGGTAAGATTCATCTTTACTATGTAACTCTCGTACTGTCATATTTATTACTACTCGATCTTCAGGAAGTATGCCTTTTAATTCATTTACTACATGTTCAATTGTTATTTCCATAATCAACTCTCCTTTTTAATTTTAAAACAAGTATACCATCTTTATACCGAATAATTAGAAAAATAAGATTATTAAATCTGAACATACAAAAAAGAACCTGCAGCACACGCTACAAGTTCTTTTTCACTACATTTTAAACGATTTCTTTATTAACAACATAAACCAAATTAAAGTAACTGCCATCAACGAATGAGAAAAGCCTACAATATAAGTTAACCCTTTAAAGTCAGCTCCATTTAACTGAAGAAGCCCTCTCGCTGCTAGCGAACCTAACATTAATGTTAATGCAATGTTATGTAAAACAAACCACTTATTAAACCCTTGCACTTCATGAAACGCGAATACTTTTGCTAATCCTAAAGCAATTAAAAAGAAGAAAAAGCCAAGTACAAGTGTATGCGTATGCAAAAGATTTAACAAAGTAGATCCTAAAATCCCTTTATACTTACCATACTCCCTAGCGAAAATCCCTGATAATAAACCGATAATCAAATACGTAAACGATGCATTATATAATTTCTTCATTATGTACCTCCTTGAGTAGAATGTGTAGTGTGTCATATTTAGTAATAATGATAGTTATATAGTAAAAACTCCTAGTCACCTAGGAGTCATTGTATAAGCATCTCACTCTTTACAATCAATCCTAATTATAAAATATCTCTCTATACAAAACAAACGAACTTTATGTGAACAAACACCCCTATTAAAATATGTTGCACTTTTGTTTTACACAATCCATACTAATTGTTATAACTTTTTAAAGGTGGTGTAATAATTGATAGTTCTTAAAACTGAACGTCTTAATCTTCGTTGGTTTGATATAAAAGACGCTCCTTTTATTCTTGATTTAGTAAACGATCCTGCATGGATTCAGTTTATCGGTGACAAAGGAGTTAGAAACTTAGAAGATGCAAAAAATTATATTGTAAACGGTCCTATCGATATGTATAACAAACTCGGATTTGGCCTTTACTTAGTAGAACGCAAAGAAGATCTCACTCCACTTGGTATGTGTGGCCTTATTAAAAGAGATTCATTAGAAGACGTTGATATCGGATTTGCCTTTTTGGAAACATTCCGTTCAAAAGGATATGGCTACGAGTCAGCTTCTGCGATAATCGAATACGGTGTACAAAAGCTCGGCATGAAACGAATTGTAGCAATTACTTCTATAGATAACATCGCCTCAGGAAAGCTTTTAGAAAAAGTAGGATTACGATTTGAGAAAATCATTTCAGATTCAGGAGAAGATTTAAAATTATTTGGGTATAACGCATAGTAAAGAAGGTCGCCTTGAATGGCGACCTTCTTTACTACTTTACTGATCTCGTAATAATACTTTTAGTTACATTATAGTTTTGCAGTAATTCTTGTGATTACTACTATTCCTTTCATATCACATTTTTGGAAATTCATAGAAATAAAACTTTCACTTCCAAATAAATTATATTAATATATTAAATAAAGGAAGTGAGAATAAATGGAACAACCGCTATTTTTATTAGTTCTTCAATTCATTGCATTTGTATTAATCATTTGTATCGTATATGGGATCTTGTACAATACCGTATTAAATTTAAATATGCCTAAATGGACTGCACATATAGTAGCTACGGTATTTACACTTGGTATCGCCTATCAAGTTTTTATAAATTTTATTTGAAAAAATTTTTTAGCAATTACTTCTATTGTTGATGCAGTAAAGCTTTTAGAAAAGCAGAATTGCAATTTAAGAGGATTATTTCAAAATCAGGAAACGTAGCCATTTTTTATAAAGTCTGTCCTGCGCAAAATAGTAAAGAAGTTAGTTCCGCTGAAAATGTGTTTGCATAACAAGAAATGAATTTAATTGATCCTGCAAAAATTTTATTTTAATTCTAGTTCTATTGTTTGAAATCGTTCTAGGGTACCATTTGTGTGGACTTTAAAATTTTTCATTTGCGTACCAAAATGTTGCGTTAAGTAAAATGTATCACCAGTTATTAAATTTCCAATCTTCCAATGAGGTTGATATGTACTTTCCATGGAACTTTCTAAACCCCTAATCATTACTAAATTGATATATATAATGATGATGAACTATTCAACATTTTCGTTAAAGATAGTCTCTAACTACCTAATGAACTCAAGTATACGCATCTTCAGTCATTTTAAGAGATACAAAAGGCACCCTTTCGGGTGCTTTTTGTATAAAAACCCCATTTTATATTCGATACCAACCACGAACCTTTTTAGAATAATAGTATCATTATGTCTCCTTTTTAGAGATTATTTTTAATTACCTTGAATTTTTTGCACCAGAACCGGAAAATCCCTGACTACTCGAAATATCAACTATCAGGTGCTAATATTCAATAACGCGTACCGAAAATGATTAAACATTATTATAAATCAGCGTAACGTTTAGGAAGTCGATTTTTCTCTTATCGAAATTTAATTAGCTTACAGTAATACAATAGTCATATATTTTTAAGAATAACGGAAGAATATATAGAAATCGCTACAGAAATGTGAAGTTTAATTAATTTAGGAGGAACAAACTTGTTTAATCAGATTGTGAAAGTTATACCAAATTTATTTACGATTGGAAATTTATTGTGTGGTGTTTTCTCAATCACCTTAAATATGAGTGAATATTTGGGATTAGCCTCTATTTTCATTTTCTTTTCAGCTGTTTTAGATTTTCTTGATGGAAGAATTGCGAGAAAATTAAAAGTGAATAGTGAGTTTGGTGTAGAATTGGATTCCTTAGCTGATATTGTTAGTTTCGGCGTCGCTCCTGCGCTTTTATTTCATACGATAGCAACACCTTCTATTTTAACTTCTTTGGCATTTATCCTTTTCCCAACAATGGGTGCTTTAAGATTAGCTAAATTTAGTATTAAACCAACTATTGGATATTTTAAGGGATTACCTATTCCAGCTGCAGGATTATCATTGGCTGGTATGGGATTGTTTTCATATAGCAATACATGGATTACATTAACCCTTGCTCTCTTAATGGTAAGTCCCATTAGGTTTAAAAAATTTTAATTGAAGTCCATTAAGAGAGCATTTCAAATGAATTTAACGTTTCAATAAGTATAAAAAAGTGGGACAATAATATTAAATTAAGTGCCATTCGTAAGAATTTAAACCTTGTATTTATGACTATTGGATTAATCCATCGATATGTTGTTGTAGAACGTCAATATACTTTTAACAGGAGCTCCCTTAATCAAGAGAGCCCCTGTGCTTATTTCTTCTTCTTTTCTGTCGGTTGGCTTTGTTTAGCGAAATTAGATGAATCATCAAATTTCGGTTTCTTTTTACCAGCATTATTACTTCTACCTTTTCCCATATGTAATGTACCGCCTCCCACCCTCACTATTCGCAATAAAAAATTCTCTTGTATCCAAGAATTTTTTTATTGGGTTCTTATTGATAATGCCTAAGTCTTCTAACACTGCCATTCCGTAAAAGATGGATCCACTGTAAAATTCTTTAATGCTGAAACATATATTACATTTTTATATCTAACCGGATAATCAATTAATAATCCTAATGTATTTCCTGAAGCTACAATAATTATGATTTCCTTGTCTAACACTTCATTTATAACTTCTTTTAATTATTCTTACCTATCATTTTCCTACACATTGAGATTGCATATTGTATAAGGAAGCCCTTCTTCTTTCCATGCAAGAAATCCTCCCTTTAAATTCACTACTTCCTTTATACTAGCTCTTTGTAAAATACTAGCTGCTATAAGGGAACGCAATCCGGTTCGACATTGCAAAACTATTGAACAATTTTTCGGTATATAATCTAATTGTTCAAATAGATTGCCTAAAGTGATATATTGCATCATGAAGGTTTCCTTCCTCCCACTCTGCTGTACTACGCACATCGATAACCTTAACACTTCCACTTTTTATATACGGATATAATTCAATCGATGTTTTTTCTTTGTAACTTTCAAATCTATTAAGTTTCTGTATTACTTTTTAGGGTGCAAAAGCAATAATATTATCTAACCCAATAGATTCAAATTCTCTAATAACTGCCTCCACTTTAACCTTTTCCTCATCTAAAATTATTAAAGTTTCTGTTTTATAATCTAATAACCATCCACATCAAGTTGTGAAAGAATTTTTATAAGGTATGTTTATTGACTTCTCAATATGACCTGCAGCAAAACTCGATACATCTCTTATATCAACTATTTGGTGAACACTGCTCAAAATTTCTTGAAATTCTTCTACTGTATTAATAGCAGTTCTCTTTCTTTTCTTGCGAATTTTGGGACCATACTTATTTAAATTCTTCATTTTTTGTATATAATGCGATAAAATTGTGAAATTTTATCGCATTATGCAAGACATTTAATATCAAATATATTACTTTTACTATGAACTAAATGTGTTTATAGGAAATGTATAGATAAATAAAGTGCTAAATTGATTCTTATGCAGTAATTACTGTTTAATTTGTCTAAAAATTGAAAAAACATGTGTAGATAGATATTATTTAAAATACATATATAATTAATTTTAATTTTCTGACACGTTTTTTCACATAGTTCTTAAACTAGTTTTTTGCGTACATTATGAAAAAATTGTACCGTGTCAATCTTAAAAAATTATATATCATAACTTTAAGAGAGGAAGGAAAACTATGAAGATGAAACGAAAAATCATTATGACAACAGCACTTGCAGCTACGTTAGCTACAGGTGCACTACCTACTACCTCAGTGTTTGCTACAGAAAAGGAGGCTCCCATTCAACCAAAAGAGGCACAATTAAGTATTCAACCTTTTGCACAAAACAATTTGGAAACAGCCGTTCAAGCTGCCTTAAATGGTCCAGAAGTCAAAAAAATCAAAGTATTTGAACATGAATTTAATGTAAAAGAAATAGAAGTAGTAAATCTAGGTGCAGGAAAAAAATATGTTAAGGGGCAAATCTCTCATCATTTAAGTTTTCGTCCAGATGATCAATTTTATTATGAGTTTACAGTACAAGATGGAAAGGTACTAGATAAACCTGTATTTAATATTGATAGAGGTGGTTGGACACCATTTGCTGCTCCACTTTTATCAATTCTTGCTGCGTATAATGGAATTCCAGTTAATCCAAATGATTTAAATGCACTTGGTCAGCAGATTGGTAAAGTTATAGATGGAAGCTGGGAACATGCAGCCCAATCAATTGCAACTGTAGTTAGTCTAAGTTTTAATGAGTAGAATTTTTCAATTTTTATTAGCAGTATAGAGATCCGCTTTTTGTAATCAGCCTTGTTATAAGAGATTCTAAAACAGCTATTAATAAATTTTTACCACTCAATCACATTATCTTGATTTGTTTACCACTTTATCATTCATTATATGTCACAAAATAGAAGTCTTTTTTAGGACTTCTGTTTTGTTTGTATTTAATACGATAAACAGTTGTTTTTTGGAGGCTATACTTCGAGTTTTCAAGAATCCGTTTGGCTATTAGGGAAAATTTATAATAAAAAATTATTAAAGTCTCAAATAACTTACTCCCCCTATTGTTAATTATTTTTAAATACAAAAATTTATTATCTTAAGAATGAAAAACAATAAATATAGTAGAAAATCATCTAACAATTGTTTAAAGGTCAGGAGAGAAAAAATGAACAAAATAAAAATGAGAAATTTCTTTAAAATTAGTATCCTTACTTGTATTACACTAGCAAGTTTAAGTACACCATCTACTATTTTAGCTGATAGTCATCCAGGTTACTCCTATGAATCCAATATAGGGTATCAAAATCCATCGTGGATGTCGAAAATAGAAGATTCAACAAAAATAAGTGAAATATCTATTCCAGGGACTCACGGTACGATGGCTTTACATGGAGCGAGTTTTCTTGATGAAAATTTGACAAGAAATCAAACTATGAGTTTATCCCAACAATTAAATTCCGGAATTCGATATGTAGATATGCGTGTTAAACGTGTAAAAGATTCTTTTACAATGTATCATGGCGTTGTAAATCAAAAAGCTGTGTTTGAAGATGTATTAAAAGAGACCATTCAATTTTTAAAAGATCATCCAACAGAAACAATATTAATGCGCTTAAAAGAAGAAACTACTCCTGAAAGTGGATCTCTATCATTTGAGGAGATATTTTTAAAATATAAAAACGTTAATGCTTCATATTTTTGGGATCCTAATTCCGTACCAACTTCAGATAGAAATAACCCTACTTTAGGAGGTACCCGCGGAAAAATTGTAATCTTACAAAACTTTACATCCGCTCAATTGTACGGGATTGATTACGAAGGTTTGAATATACAAGATAAATTTGAAATTGGAAGCGGACCAGACGAAATATATACAAAATGGATTGCGATAAAAAACCATCTACATAATACAAATATTAATTTTAATAATGGAAAAATTTATCTCAACCATTTTAGTGGTACGGGAGGCGCAGCCGCATTTTTAAATAATGTATATCCTTGGTTTGTTGCAAGCGGAAAAGAAAGCAGAAATACTGACAGTAGTCCTAAATTGATTCAAACGAATTCCACTAATGCGTGGAGTGATTTCCCTCGCGATAGAAACGGACAAGTATACTATGGGGGGATGAATACACTTGGGACCGAACTCTTACAACAAGGCGCAATTAAACATTCTGGTATCATCGCGGCTGATTTTCCCGGTCCAGGTTTAATTGATAGTATCATTAAATTAAATGGTATACATTCAAATGAAAAAGAAATATTAATTTCACAAATATCATCTGAATCTAGTCCTTTATCAGGGCAACAAAATCGATCCAGCCAAAACTTTAAAATTGATAGTTTACCTGTAGGTACCAAAGAATTAAAATGGGTTATTGAGCCTTCAGAAAAAGATTATCCTTATACTATTTCTTTCAATGTAATGATTGATGTTTCTCTAGGAATAGATTCTACTCGTTGGAAAAATATTTCACATGAATCTAGGACTGAAGCTTACACAAATACTAAATATTATATTGCAAGTCCAATTGGTGCCACTAGCAAATTCACAGTGAAAATATACGCTATTACAAATTAGAAAAAAAGAATCCCATTGGGATTCTTTTTTGATTTCATTTCGTAAATATTAGGATGGCGATTAAATTTTCACTTTATTAACATATCATTTAATCCATTAGATAATTATATTTGGAACGGCCCTTAATTTTTAAAGAGAAATCCAAAATTGTTAGCTACCTTTTTCAGCTTATCATTTATTCAAAACTGGCTTCCAAAGCGATAAGGCAAAAATCCAATTTGAGTCGCCATTTCCTTGATGATCTTGAACCGCTTCATACACTTTTCCCTCATGTACTACCCTATCACCTTTAGTATATACTTTTCTTGCATCCCATTTTTCATATGTGGAATCCTCTAACTTAGTAGTTACATTCAAAACATCACTTCTACTAGATTCATTTCCAGCTAAATCAACCGCTGTCACTACATATTTATACGATGTATTAGCCTTCAAACCTTTATCTATAAAGGATGTATTAGCTGATGTCCCAATTTTATTCATAACCCCAGCGCTTTCTCTATATACAATATAATGGTCAACATCTACATTATCTTCTGACGGACTCCACATCAAATCAACAGTTGTCGCTGTTGTACCCATACTATGTAATCCTTTTGGTTGAGTCGGAGCCTCTTTATCTGGGATTGCATGTGTTGTCTTAACCTTTAGTTTTTCACTTTCTTTTGATATGTTTCCAGCAGAGTCTAATGCCTTTATTGTATAGGTATATTCCGTATCTGCTTTTAACTTTTTATCAATAAAAGTTGTACCTGGTACCGTATCAATTACTTCTCCATTACGTAACACTTGATATTCTTTTACACCTATATTATCAGTAGAAGCCTTCCATGTTATTTCAACACTATTGGCAGAAACTTTAGAGGCATTTAATTCAGTTGGTTGACTTGGAGCTACTGTATCAGGTGTTTCATTATTTACTAAATTTACATCAATTACATTATAAAAGGCATTTGACGTATCTGCTACATCCCATACAGCTAAAATAACATGATAACCATTACGATCAGTTGGTACATTAATTGTATGTGTTAAATTATTTGATGCAGCCGAACCGTCATGTTTCACAGTTCCAATTGGTTCTAATTCAGCACGCGTTAATGGTTTATTAGGATCCCATCCCTTTTTTGTAATGTAGTAATGCCATTTACTTGTAAGATGTGCAGCTGTATATTTCCATGTAAATGTATTTGCTCCACCCTTAATTGTGTTTTTGAACCAACGATTTGTTGTTTGTTGGTCAAGAGTTCCTCCAAATAATCCTCCTGCCGAAGCAATTTTACCATCAATCGGTCCACCATCTGGAAACCCTTTAGGTGCTTCTAGACTTTGAGGTTCATACATTACATTTCCACAATTTAAATTTAATGCCCCATAATTCTGACTACATAAAGCAGCACGACTACTCGGTTTTTCAACAAACCCATGTGCATACGCACTTTGAGGAATCATTGTAATTGCCGTCATCCCTGCAGCCAGAACACAAGCACCAATTCCTTTTTTACTTTTTCTTAATCTTTCCAATTTAGATGTTAATTTCAAATTCATTCTTGTCCCCCCAATATATTGTTCTCGCTAATATAATAGCAATATAGGGATAAACGAACAAATCACCAATTAATATATTAATATCTCTCATAAATTGGTACATTTATTATTATTTTTAATCTCCTATAAAAATAAAGTAAATACAATTACGCTATTTTGTAACATTATGTATTTAAAGAAGACTAAAAACTCCGTTTAATTTCACAAAAAATTCAAATATTAAAACAGATAATTAAATCATGTAGGAAAAATAAATTTTTTATATTACAAAAAAGCAAAAAAAGTCTGGAAGAAACCGATTATATCCGTTTCTTCCAGACTTTCACTTCTTTTATACCACCACAAATCCTTTAACCTTAAACATATACACTTGAGGTTAAAACCCACATAACTAATATTATCTATATATTGACTAGCTTCTAGATGTTAAAATTCATAAATTAATAGTAACAAATCAAATAAAACAAGCCTTTTAACAAACACATATAATACTCCTACTAATTCAAACTAACGCTTAATTACTCATAAAATAACTTAAGGTATCTAGCTGCTTAACTATATTTTCTTTATTAATAGCCATTTTCTATCCTGTATTTCCTTACTTTAAACAGATTATCAAGAGATTATTAATGTCCAAGAAAAGAGAAATGATTTAAAAATCCAATTTTAATTATCATATTTTAATAATTTATTGTGTTATTTTTATCTAATAAGGTACAGAAACAAAGGATGAACTTCAGTGTGCTTGAGAAACGTTCTTAGGGTGGAACGTTTAAAGGGTACTTTAGTACTGAGTTTTTATTAAATGTTCCTGTACCTAATATTTAAATTAACGTATGTCAAAATATTTTACAATACGAGTATTAAACGTTACATATTTTTATATAAAATGATATATTTCATCAACACGCCTCTTCTAATCTTTATGATAAATATAGAAAATTTAGCTCTTTAGGATTTAATTTTAGAGTTCTCATAAAAGTATATAATAGATTAGACACATAATTGTCACAAATTAATAGTTTATCTACTTTTTGATTAGCTATGAAAACTTTATTACCACTTCAATATTTACCTCTAAACTAAAGCACCTCTATACCTACAATTTCTTAAAATTCTTTTAAATAATCTTTCAAAAGAGTCAATAGTTTTATATTTTTTATTTTTTTATTGTACATTTGTACATTTGATGTTAGGATTATGCCTATTAAAATTGAATCCTAACGATTCTTCTTTATAATTTCCATGTTTTAATTGTTAAATAAAAATATTGATTCTGATATATATTTAAAATCAGAACGAAAATGTCGTTATTTTACAATGATGTCGTGGAATACCTTTAGAATGGAAAGATATATGCAACAACGCGTTAAGGGGTTACAGGGGGAACAAAAATGAGAGACTTTTTTGATGATAAGTATAAAAATATTGAATTGAAAAGGAGGTTAATAAATTTAATAAGTGAAATTAGCGAATTCAAAGGAAAATTAGCTGCTTATCAGGAACAAAACCCGGACATATTTAATAGCTTAGAAAAAACTATACCACTACATTACATAAAAAATTTCACAACTATTTACGAGGATATAAAAGTTCCTAATAAAAGATTAAAAGAACTTATTTTAGATGATATCGTACCTCAAAATATTTCGGAAGATGCTATTTTTTGCTATTATCAAACACTTTCTTTTGTACATAAAAACTCCTGTACTTTATTAATCAATCCAGCAACTATACAGGAATTACATTTTCAACTAATACATTACATTACCTCTGACAGTGCCAAATGGCGTGAAAAACCTTTTATTATTCCAGGAATTCCAGAACATGGAATGCACTTGAATAGTTACCGCATTCTTCCGCATGAACTTATTCCACAGTTTATGGAGCAATTATGTGATCAATACAACTCATTAAATACTAGTAAGGGGCTTCATTCACTTTTATTAATAGCTCGTTTTATATTAAATTTTTATTGCATAGTCCCTTTCAATCAAGGTAATAACAGGTTGGCATTTATGTTAATGCAATTGCTGTTAATTAGGAGTGGACATACATTTGTAAAATATGTATGTTTGGATAAATATATTAAGAAACATGAATCTGATTATTACAATTCGATTTATAAATCTTCGGTGAATTGGTACTGCGAGGAACATAATAATAGCTTTTGGTTAAAAACGTTTTTAACAATTATATTAGAGGCTTACAAAGATCTTCATAACACAGTTCTAGATTCTATATGTAAACATACTAAAGTTGAGAGAATTCAGGATTTTATACTTAAACAAAAACAACCCTTTACCAAGGAAAGTATTCGTAACACTTATCCAGACATTGCAGAGAGTACAATCAGTAAGGCTTTAAATTCCTTGCAACTGTTTGGCCATATTAAGCTAGTTACAAAAGGAAGAAACGCAAAGTGGATTAAAATTTGACCATACTTTCAAGATACCTGAGGTTTACAAATTCAATAATAACTTTATCATTGAATTTCATTTTCCTTTTAAGCTATTATTACTTTTTTAGTTATTTCTAATTCCAACAAAACAGTTTATAGGAAAAGGTCCGCTTCCCTCCGCCTTTTCCTATAATAAAATTAAATATAAACATAGAATAATTGTCGAAAAAAGTCGCATTTTAATATTTTTTCTTTATTTTCTGGTTGTAAACGTTTCACTTTCATGTTACCATCTTAATCAAACAATAGATGGTAATAAAAATGAAAGTATTTCTTTCCCTTAGAAACATATAAACGTACGGTAATATCAAGAAAATAAGGCCAAAGAAATATTTGATACCTACCAAAATAATGAATAGGAATTTTGTTGCGCTGTTTTTTCTGATAATTAAGAAAACGCATTTTGTCCCTAAACAAAATTTGTTGGTGCGCAAAATTCAAATACACTAGAACATCCAAATAAATGAAATATCCTTTTTCATTGAGTATTAAGGTATGAAAAAAGAATTCTTCCTACAAAATTTAGCTGATTAACATAAAGACATCTAAATTACTACCTTTATCGCCATCTATTGTTGACAACATATTTACCAAATAAAAAGAACCTATCGAGGGTTCTTTTTATTATAATCATTCAAATTTCAATTCTATCTTAATACTTACATTTCCACATAAATTACATCTACTTTTTGCTCTCAATTATTGAATTAATAATATAGCACATCAAATTTATTAATTCTTATCTTCAATTAGTTTAAATTAGTGAATAAAATTCAATCATATAAAAATAATAAATACAACTAATCGTTATATATTAAAGAGGTGTCAATTTTGTCCTTACATGAAGAGACCTTAGAAACTAAGACAGATAAAACCATTGAAAAGATCCAAACAAGTAACTTAAAACAACTTAAAAATACACTAGATAATATCTTTGATATTAGTGCAGATTTAATTGAACATCCTTTGCAATTAAAAACAAACACGAATATTTTACTATATTATTTTGAAGGCCTTACAGATGGTGTTGCATTAAAAACCAATGTTGTTACACCATTATTACAAGAAGTAAATGAAGACAGTCAAATATTTAATTCTAATATTATTGCTACTCATACCAAAATAGTATATACATGGAATGAAATTAAAGAAGGATTACTTGAGGGGCAATGTGTACTGTTTATGGAGAAAGAAAAGCGGTCACTTCTAATAAATACAAAAGGCTGGGCAGAGAGAGCAATTCAAGAGCCAATTTCAGAAGTTACTATTAAAGGATCCCATGATGGATTTATTGAAAATGCCACAAAAAATATAGGTCTTATCCGTCGATATATTCCTTCTACAGAGTTAAAAATCAAAAAGCTGACGATTGGAGAACGAGCCACTTCTTTAGTCTATTTAATTTACTTAGGTGATGTAGCAAACGCAGATGTAGTCCAAGAAATTGAAACTAGAATCTGTAAAATCAAAACAGATGCGGTATTAAGTATTGGAGAGCTATCTAATTATACAAAAGATCAAAATTGGACTCCTTTTCCACAGGCTTATTTAAGCGAGCGCCCAGACGCCATTTCAAATCATATACTTGATGGGAAAGTAGCAGTATTAATGGATAGATCCCCTGGTGCAATGGTTGTTCCTATGAATTTGATTGGATTTTTTCAAACCCCAGATGACTATAATATTCATTGGCTCATCGCATCATTTTTTCGCTTATTACGATTTGCAGGATTTATTATAGCTATTTTTTTACCCGCATTTTATATTGCTATAGTCTCTTTTCACTTTGAAATTATTCCTATAGACTTATACACTTCTATTGCAACATCAAGAGTCAAAGTCCCTTTTTCCCCCTTATTGGAAGCTTTTATAATGGAAATTACACTAGAAATGCTACGTGAAGCTGGTATTCGCTTACCACAACCAATTGGACAAACTATTGGGATCGTTGGAGGGATTGTAATTGGACAGGCGGCTGTTCAAGCTGGTCTTGTTAGTAACGTTATGGTTATTATCGTATCTATTACAGCCATTGCTTCATTTATTGTTTCTAATTATGATTTATCAAGTTCTATTCGCCTTATCCGTTTTCCAATGATGTTATTGGCCTACTTTTATGGGATTGTCGGTATTGTTAGTGGATTAATGCTCTTATTTGCTCATTTTGTTTCACTAACTTCCTATGGTTCACCATACGGCATGCCAATCGCACCATTTCGTCTCCAAGAGCTAAAAGATTCTTTTGTAAGATTTCCTATTTCGATGATTACCACCCGCTCGAGTACAGGACAGCCGAAACAAAGAAAGAAAAAAGAAGGTGGTTAACATGGGGAATCTTAAGTTCCAAAAAGTAACTTTATTCGAATTTATTATTTTCATTCATTCGCTGCAACTTGCATCTGGTATGTTAATTATGCCCAGCCCACTTGCTACTACTGCTGGTACAGATGGCTGGATTTCGATCATTCTCGGATGGATAGTTACTTCTATAATCGGTGTATTTATTATATTAATGTTACAAAAAAATCCTAACAAAAATTTCTCACAAATCTTAAAAACATACTTTGGTAAATGGATAGGGACAATTCTTTTTCTTGCATATGCCTTTTATCTATTTTTTGCTGGATTTAATACTTTATTAAAGGCAACTGATATTGTAAAAGTGTGGATATTCCCTTCCACTCCTGCTTATCAAATTACCATATTATTACTATTACCTTTCATTATTTTAGCCCTGAGTGGGTTAAGGGCTCTTACTAGTTATTCTATGCTTGTTTTCTTCTTCACTACTTGGATGCCACTATTTCTTCTTTTTTCACTAAAGACTAACTACAATCCTTTACACCTACTACCTATATTTAAAGAAGGATTATACCCTATTGTAAAAGCAACAAAAGAAACCATTACTCCTTATGCTGAGCTAGAAATTGCATATTATATATACCCATTCTTACAAAAAAAACAAAAAGCCATAAAAGGACTACTAATAGCGAATACTGGAACCATGTTTTTCTATCTATATGTTACTATTCTTTCTTATATATACTTTAGTCCAGAGGGGATAAAAGACGTAATCTGGCCAGTATTTCATCTGTTAAAAGGGGTTCGTTTTTCTTTCATGGAACGATTAGAAATTATATATATCGCTTACTATTTAATTGTATTTTCCACTACGATATATCCGTATTTATTTTTCAGTTTTGAATCTGTGACCATTTCACTTCAAAAAAACGCCCGCAATTGGGTGCTGCTTGCTTTTATGTTATTTATAGTTGGCCTATTTATTTTCCTAAATCCTGATGTGGATCAATATTTGTTTATATATTCTCTTATGGATATCTTGAATGTCGTTTTCTTTATTCTATTACCAATCTTATTTTTCACTTACAGTATTCTTTTTACTTGGATTACTAGGAGGAAACAACTTTGATTCGAAAATGGATATGGATTGTAATTTGTTGTGTATATATAATTGGTTGTAGTCAGAGAATTCCTCTTGAGAAGGTTTCATTAATCCTGTTAATTGGCTTGGATAGAACCCCTAATGGAGATATAAAAGTTGGAACAAGCATACCACTCTTTCATCATAAACAGCAAAAAAGTACTATAGAACATTGGACACAAGCATCAACTGTATATACTGGATTCAGTAAGATAGATACGAAGTTAACGGGCTTTATGACAGCTTCCAAAGCTGAAATCATTTTAATTGGGAAAAAATTAGCGCAAGAAGCAAATTGGTTGCAGGAGCTTGATTCTTCTTACCGTGATCCTTACGCTACCATTAATGCTAAAGTAGTACTTGTAGATGGACCTGCAGAAGAAATTTTTAAAATTCATAAGCCTAGTAAACCATCACTTTCATCTTATATAAATGGTGTAATTGAATCGTCAATTCAAAATAACCAATCCGTCTCTTCTACAATTCAACAATTAATGAGAGAACAAAATGAAGAAGGAATGACGCAAGCTGTTCCAATTATCAAAAAAACAAAGAATGAAATCGACACAGTAGGAATTGCATTTTTAAATCGAAAAGGGAAATATTTAACTCATATCCCTAAAAAAGATGTTAAATTTTTCAATCTTATAAATAAGCAAAAAAGTAGCGGGCGAATGATACTACACCTTGCGCTTCCTCCTAAAAAGTCCAACAAAAAAACAAACACTTCTATCTTCGTACAGAACGCGACAAGGAAGGTAGTTGTTAATTTTCAAAACGGAAAGTTTGTATTTAATCTCGATATATATGCTAATGTAGCTTTAATAGAAAAAACCAATGCGAATTTAATTAAGGGGCACTATGATAATAAAAAAAATATAAATAATTTAAAAAGGGCTATTCAAAAAGAAATTAATAATAATTTACAAAATATGTTGTATGAAATACAGCAGAATAAAATTGATCCAATCGGATTATCCCTATATGCTAGAGCATTTCAATATAAAGAGTGGAAAAAAGTAAAAGGTGATTGGTTGCAAGCGTTAGCAGAGGCTAAAATAAATGTAAAGACGCACGTCAAAATAAAAGATACTGGGACCATTAGAAATTAGACTGGGATTTAATAGCATTACTCAGTAGTATTTTTTCTCTTAAATAATTATTATGTAAAAAATGCTAACGTAAAAAATCTTTCCGTTCTTTTAAAAGAGAAATAATTCAACTACGGTAATCAAACACCAGTTTCTAATTTAATGAGCTGAAGAAATTATAACTCTGTTGTAGTAGATATGCCCGATTCCATTCCGATTGTAATCCATGACATAGCGTCAAAGCCTAAATTAAGGAATTTAGGCTTTTTGAGTTCGCAAGAATATCTTGGTTTTAGTTCTATGTAACTTACTACAATAATTACAGGGTCTTTGTTTATTTTATTTGCTTTTAGATAATACACACCCAATTTCAGTTAAAATTCTTTAAATGTTAATTAATTTTTAAAATGATATATCTATAAGCTCTTTTAGCAAATATAATATAATATTATACATATATAACCAACTTGGGGACTATTATTAGTTTTCTAAATACAGACTTAATTAACACTATACAAATAGTGTTAATTATCTTAATTGAATATTAGTAATAGTAAGTATAAACATTATCAATTTACTATATATTACATTTATGTAAAAATAGATGTATGTTAAGCTTATTCAAAATCTTTCCCCTAATAAAGATTTGAAGTAGCATTTCATGATTCTCCTTACTGTTAATATGCCTTGAAAAAGAACCCTATAGGGTTCTTTTTCTTTTCATTATAACCTCAGTAAGTCCTTATTTAACATGTAAAAAGGACTGCTAATTACTTGCAGCCCTTTTACACGTTAATATACACTTGTATTAAATACTTAACACTTTATTGTATTAAGGTGTTTATAAAAACTAAACATGCCATTATCATTTAAATATATAACACTTCAAAGTTTAGAAGTATACAATAACAAATCTTTCCCAGCTTCCAGCTACATAACTAGTAGCTGTTAATTCTCTACCACCATTTGCTGATATATATCTACCATTACTTAGTGCTTGTAATACATATATCCTATTGTCTCCACCATTATATAAGATAAACTTTTCCCATGCCCCAATTGATGTACGATCTGCTACTACTCTACCATTTGGCTCAAACGAAACATACTTCCCATTACTTTTAGCTTTTAAAGCGTACGTATATAATTCCCCAGTCGGAATTAATTCGAATTTCTCCCATTCATTAACTGCATTACGATTTGCTATTACATTTCCAAAAGGCTCAGCGGAAACATATTGTAAATTTGCTGCCTGGATAGCAACTGTCCAACTTCCATTAAATAAATTCACGCCTTTTAGTGAACCTGCTTTTGATAGGTTGGCTGCCGATACATCATTCGATGGGGTAATCATCAATATCATTAAAACCATCGACAACACCATTAAAACTAACTTTTTTGAGATTGCATTACCACTTACACGTGTTATGAACCTTTTCATTCCCATTCCTCCCTTAATATACAGAACTCATATACATCATACTAAATATGTAAAATATTGTAATATAAAAGTTGATTTATCAACAAATACCTTACTATTCTGTTTCTTTTTTCTCAAATCTATAGCACTTAAACATGTATCAATTCTCAAGCACATTTTTTAAATTATTTTCTCCTGATAAAAGAATGTAGCAGTTGATAGCAACGAGAGTATATACAAAAGAGAGAATCTTTTCATTTCACTTCTCTTTAAATAAAAGCCAAATAGCCGTTCATAATGAACGACTATTTGCATCTAACTAATAATTAGAATGTTTTTCATGTTACTCTATTTTGTTTAATCCCGTTGAAGTAACTTGATAGGTTCTTTTTTTGCCCATATATTCTTGTTTATTATTCTCAAGATTAATAAGTATAGCGCGTGTTTTTTCTTTTACTGCTTCCCCTTCTATATGGGTAAACTCAATGTAATCTCCCACTTTTACGGGCACGGTTTGGCTTTCAGCAGTTTGCTGTCTATTTCCCACTATTCCCTTATTGTACAAAATACTACCGGTTGAATTCTTTACTGTAATACTTGCATACGTATTATTAAAGTAAGAATGTGGTACGCCCGCTTCTAAATTCACCTGCATTTTCTCTGTTGTCCTATTATAATCTACTTTTGCGATTTCTCTATCACTATATCCTTTTAATGACCACCCAAAATGATTTCCATCTAAAACCGTTGTTTCTGGCATTTTTTCTACTTTCTTCAAGCCTTCTTTTGTAACTTGATATCTTGCTGTTTTTCCAATGGTTTCATTTTTGTTATTTTCAAGGTTAATTAAAATTGCTCGCGTTTTTTCCTTTGTTGCTTCTCCTTCTATATGGGTAAATTCAATGTAATCCCCTACCTTGACGGGCACAGTTTGGCTTTCAGCATTTTGTTGTTTATTTCCCACGATCTCCTTATTGTACAGAACGTTACCAGAAGAATTCTGGACCTTAATACTCGCATACGTACTAGCAAAATAGGAATGTGGTACACCTGCTTCTAGTTTTACCTTCATCTCTTCTACCGTTTTATCATAATCTACTTTTGCAATTTCTCTATCACTATATCCTTTTAATGACCATGCAAACTTGTTTCCTTCTAAAATTGTTGCTTCTGGCATTTTTTCTACTTTCTTCAGGCCTTCCTTTGTAACTTCGTATATGGCTTTTTTTCCAAAGCTCTCTTGTTTACTATTATCTACATTTGTAAGAGTAGCTCTATGTACACCTTCTAGATGTGTTAACTCTATATAATCGCCTACTTTGACTGGAACTTTTTGCGATTCAGCATTTTGCTGCTTGTTTCCATAAATCTCTTTGTTATAGACCACTTTACCTGATGTGTTTTGCACTTTAATACTTGCATATGTACTATCAAAGTAGTCATGTGGTACACCTGCTTTTAGATCAATTTGCATTTCTTCTGTTGATTTATTTAAATTTACTTTCGCAAATTCAAAATCTCCAATCCCTTTCAGCGACCATGCAAATTCATTACCTTCAAAAATGTTTGGAGACTCATTTTTGATTTGTACCTTTTTCTCAACAGTTTGATCAAATATATCCGTTAATACAATCTTTGCATAAGCATTTGTTGGTAATGATATAGATTGACTGATTCCATTTTGATAGGATTTAATATCATTAATTACGTTAATAGGTTGGCCTGTCATATTTTCATTGTTATAAATTTCAATTTTCCCCTTAAATTGCGGTGTACTATTTTCTTTTAGTTTCCAAGATACATTTAATTTTTCATTTTCATAATATATAGATTGGATATCAAAATCTAGTTTTCCTATTTCAGGTTGAGTAGGTTGATTTAGCGTGAATATTTTTCCTGACCCAATAGTAGACTGCGTATTACCTCCTGCTTTGACCCATACATATTCTGAAGTAGATCCTCCATCATATTGATAAGTATTATCATGCGTCCCAGAAATACTTTGATTATTCCAAGAACTCCATTGTTTATCAACTAATTTTCGGCTATAACCATTTTTTAGGCGCGCTTCTCGAACATTCTGTCCACTATCAGCCCAGTCTTCTTGAAACATTCCTAATCCATGATTAAATGCAACATTAGCAACCGGAAAGTCCATAATTGCAATTTGATGCCATTTATTCTTTGTTACATCTTTCATCCATTGTCCAAATTTAGTATGACCATTTTCTTGCCATGAACGCATTGTCATTGTGTACCAATTGTAGTCTTTCCAACCATAAGTTGTTTGAACCTTCATTCCTGTTCCTTCTCCTCCAAAGGGTCCAGCTTGCGAATTCGGAGATAAGTATTCGGCCTTTATTGCTTCTTTAGAGGAAATTGGATCCCATAAGGCAAAATGTAAAGTACGTTTTCCATTTTCATCAAACCCACTTTGTTGTTGAAAACCAGCATATCCTCCAGCTTCACCACCTGCATTCCAGTTGTGTACAGCCCAGTACGTATAAGGTGGAGTCTGAACTGGTGACCAGTCTATACTAATAATATCTGAGGCAGGTATATTTTGGGGACTCACATAAACTGCTGGAGCAGCTGAATGTGTTGCAGCTTTAGTGTGCGAAATAGACGTTCCAAACATAGAAAACATGCTACATGCTGCGGTCATTATAATAACTTTATTAAATCTTTTCTTCGTTTTCTGACTAATCACTAATCTACATCCTTTTCTAATTTTTATTATTGAATAATAACTTAGTAGAGAAATCTATCAAAATTCAAACAACATCCAGTAAATCTTTAAAATACTGCCCCAATTTTATGTTGTTCTATCTTCACATCTGATTCTTACATGTTATTTGATTGTAAGTGGTTTCCATAAAGATAACGCAAATATCCAATTCGGGTCACCATTTCCTTGATGATTTTGAACCGCTTCATACACTGTCCCTTGATGTTCTACTTTATCGCCCTTTGTATATGCCTTCTTTGGATCCCATTTTTCATAAGATATATTTTGATCTTTGGTTTTTACCGGAAGAATTTCACTTTGAATTGATGTATTTCCAGCTGCAACTACAGCCTTCACTGCATATTTATATTCCTTATTAGCTGTTAAGTTTTGATCAATAAATGTCGTTCCTTGTACGGTTTGAATCAATTGTCCATCACGTAATACCTGATATTCTTTTACACCTATATTATCTGTAGAAGGATTCCATTTTAGCTCTACACTGTTAGAAGTAAGATTGTTTGCATATAATCCTTGTGGCTGTGTGGGAGCTTCTGTATCTGGTTTCGGATTAACAATTTGATTTACTTTTTTCAGGCCATCCTTTGTAACTTCATACATTACTTTTTTATCAAGACTTTCACGTTTATTATTATCTAAATTTATTAATGTTGCCCTCTCTCCGCCTTCTAAATGTGTAAGCTCAATAAAATCGCCGGTCTTTACTGAAACTTTTTGTGTTCCAGCATTTTGCTGTTTATTCCCATAAAACTCCTTGTTATATACTACTTTACCTGATGTGTTTTGCACTTTAATACTTGCATATGTACTATTAAAGTAGTTATGTGGTACACCTGCTTTTAGATCAACTTGCATTTCTTCTGTTGATTTATTTAAATTTACTTTTGCGAATTCAAAATCTCCAATCCCTTTCAGCGACCATGCAAACTGGTTTCCTTCTAATATATTATTTACATTAGGCATATCTGGTTTAATTGGATTAGAATCCGTACCCTTCCAAATCTCTGCTGTTAAAATTGGATATCCTAATACAGCTACTTTTTGAATGGTATCGTTATTTGGACGTAATCCCCACTTCTCAAAGAAAGGAATCAAATTTTGTTTGGCTACTTTTGATGCTGAAATCATAAATAATTGTTTTTTATTTTCATCAGTTTGTGGAAGTTCACTTGAAGGCATGTCTCTATACAATTGATGCAATTTAGGATAGAAATCCTCACCATACGCTAACTGTAGTTGCCAAAGCATAACAAGCTTTACAAAAACATCGCTAATTTCATCATAATTTTTATTCACTTGCTCTAGATATTGAAATGCTTTTGGATAAATTCCACTTTTCTCTAAGTTGGATGGTTGATTAAATGCTTTTTCTACAGAAAGGCTGTATATATTATTTTGTACTTCTGTCATATTATAAAACTTCCAGGGCGATTGTTGTCTCAAATGTCCTGCCTCATGCCAAGGGCCCCAGCCATCTGTTATAAATTTATTAATATCTAACACGTATTGGATTGCATCTCCTACATATGCTGTTCGATAAGAAGTTGCATACATATAATAATCAGGAGAATGATTTTCTTCTACGTAATGAACATAATGTTTATCTACTTGTTCTTCAGATAATCCAGCTACTTTGTCTTGAATTCGAGTAGCTTCATCCATCTTTTTTAAGAGTTGTACAGGATCTGTATTAGAACCCAACAAATATTTCTTAACACGTGCAGGGCTGGCCGTAATTAATACACGTTCTCCTTTTAACTCCACTGCATGTGCATTAGGATACTGGTCCAGCATGTTTATTAAATCTTGTTTCGTATGCTTTCCTAGTTCAAAGAAAGGCGTAGTCGTTCCACCTGTTGTAATTGTTGTTCGAATGCTATCTCCTGGTTGTTTATTATAAAAATAAATCATCCCCCCATTTGGAGATTGGATTGTGTTTATACCAGGTTTTAATGTAAATGATTTTATCTTAGAATCTTCTCTCCAAGAAGCATCATACGAATACGTTCCAATATATACCTGAATATCTTGATTACCTTCTACATTAATCGTTATTTGTTCATTTGGCTTTGCATATAAACCAGTTGGTTCGTACGGACTAAATGCCATACTTTTTCTTTCCTGTTGTTTTAATACCTCAACATCCCCTTTTCCTGGGACTGTAAATGTTCTATTTTCTGATTTAACTGACTTTTCACTTTGCAGTGATGTCGATAAATTTTTTTGCTGCTCCTTTTGCTCTGCAAAGACATCTGATGAAGAAATCATTCCAGTCGCAAGCATAGTTACTGTAGCAGTAGCTGCAAGTATTTTTCTAGTTTTATGTTTTGAATTATTCCCCATATTATCTCCCTCATTTTTCCTTAGTACTCTTAAGGATTTTTTGTTTTCTTCTTCATGTTTTTACAATCAAAACTATTCATACTATTTAAGTTGTGTCTATTACTCTATATTTTTTCATAAATATCTCCTTTTCTTTATTTATTATTGTATATAAATGTTATTTGATGACACATTAAATAACAACTTTACGATAAACTCATCGATAACAGCCTATTATGTTTTGATTCTGTATTCTAAACTTCCATCTAATTGGAGAAATACACCCAATTGGAGAAATAAGTAAATAATTTTCAGCATTTAAGGGTTCGGATCTCACAAAAAAATTCATAAAACTTTTTTCACTTTAAAGGTTAATACAATTGCAACCACATTTGTTTAAGCCTCCACCTTTTTTGAAAAAAAAGCATCTAATTCCATTTGAATTAGATGCTTACATTTAGTCCTTAGGACAAATATTCTAAACTATTTATGTACTTGTAAATCTTTTTTTATTACTTCCCAGAGTGAATTATCTTGACGCATTGGTTTACCCTCTTCATCCCATTTTATTTTTCCTGTTCCCAATTCATAATCCATCCCTGTCCATGTGTCTTCACGAAATGCATAGAATGATTTATGCCAACCTTTTTGGTTGAAGATAGAAATAAGATCTTGCATGTATTGGGTAGCTCCTGGAACAGTACGGTTAATTCCAAACTCCTCTGCAATAATTCGATTAGATGATACATGATTTTTCTTAGACCATTGTTGGATTGGCTTCAAAAATTGCTCTAATCCCTGCTTATTCCACATTACAGGTTTCTCTAAATCTCCTACTTTTACTAATCCTGGATATTGATACTCCTTATTTTGTTTTTCACCTTGACTCGTTAATTCATATGGTTCATACATATGAAATGCATATAGGGTTTTTTTATCATTTACTGGTTTTAAATATTTAAAGGCCCATGGAGTAGCATATAAACCTGAATCTAAAATAATCGGTGTTTCTTGGTCTACTTCACGAATGGAATTGATTACTTTTTGATAAAATCTGTTTAAATCCGCTGTCGTTCCCTTCACTGTTGAATACCATTTCTCATAATCTTCCGTCCAAAAATCATTATATCTATTATTTTTAGCTGTTTCTGGATGTGGTTCATTTATAATATTATAACCAACCACCGCGGGGTGATCTTTTAATTCCAAAGCAAGATCCTTCCAAAATTGACTTGCTTGTTCTTGATACTTCTCTTCTTCCCATATTCTGTCGTCGTTCTTGTTATTATTAAATTGGCGCCATCGATCACCAGGTAAGGATAACATTGTAAGAACAACTTTCATTCCTTGTGATTGTGCGGCATCTAAATCCGCCTTTAATTTTTCGAAATCCTCCTTTACTAATCCCTGATAGTTATCTGCATTACCTATCAGAAAATCCTTTCCAGAAGTATCTGGTTTATCCTCAAATAGAAAATCTTTATCTTTTGCCCATTTATCAGGTGCTAAACGTACATATTCAATATTAGCTTCTTTTGCACTTTTATAGTTTTCAGGTAATGACGTACTATTCATGAAATTAGTACCCTTTCTTTTCGAATCCCAAAAACTAATTTTTGAATCGCCCTTGTGGTATGTATCAGCTCTTACATTCATTTCCTGTACTCCAAAACTCATCATGCCTAATAACGCAACAATTGGCAAAATTTTTTTCAAAACTTTTCCTTCTTTCTCTTTATATTTAACACACATAACATACCTTTGTTTTGTTACAGGAATATGGCAATTTCCCAAAAACTCCTTTTTAGTTTATAAGATCGCAGCGCATTCATAAAAATGAAAGAGATAATTAGAACATTACTTCATTTTCAAAGAAACAAAAAAGGAATCCTTTACGGATTCCTTTTTGCAATTCACTCTTTTTCAAATGGTACATTTTGCACCTATTTTTAGTATACATTATAATTCCTATAAAATAAATAAGATTAAATGAAATTCACTTCAAATTGTGATAGAAAACATAATTAAGAAGCGCAGATAACTAAATATTATCCCTTTTATTAAATAAAAAAGATTAAATAATTCTCCCTCCAAACTAGGACCCCTTTACACTTTTTACAAATATTGTTATAATTAGATAAACCAGAGCATTACCCCATTAACAAAGGGACTCCATAATTGGAGTCCCTTTGTTAATTAGCTATTAAAAATGATAGCATGTGATTATTGTATAATTTCTTCCTTTTTTAGATCTGCATATTCTTCTACGAAATCCCATAAACCTTGCTTTTCGAAGTAAGAAATACTTTTTTCACTTCTTCTAAGAGTTTAATTGCTTCATCTTCATTAAGAGAACGTAAAATATTGAAATGATATACATACTCTTCATTTCCTAATTCCATACAAACTGCTAATCCTTTTTCAAATTGCTTTAAGAATATACAAGCTGTCCCTAATGCGTTTTCACAAGAAGCAATTTTCACCTCATATCCCATTAGCCCAAAATACCAGGAATATAGATACTTATTTTACTTTCAAAGGCTGAAACCTTGCTGCACAACTACTGAAAATAAACATAAGAAAGACGTTCAAATCCATATGGATAGAACGTCTTTTCACTTTACTTTATACAGATACTGATTTTTCACTTATTCATTTTGCATTGTACTTAAAAAATCGATAAATTCATCTTCATTTACAGGTTTACTGTAGTAATAGCCTTGAATTAGATAACATGCATTACGTTGCAACACTGTTAATTGTTCTTTCGTTTCTACCCCTTCTGCTATCACTTTCATGTTTAAAGTATGAGCAAGTGAAATAATGGTTTGTATAATTTCATCTCCATCAGTAAAAGTTCCGATCCTATTAACAAATTCTTTTGGAATTTTCAAAATATCAATTGGATAAAGAGGCAAATACGCTAGTGAAGAATAACCTGTACCAAAATCGTCAATTGATAAATGTACACCATATGATTTTAATACTTTTAACTTCGATAAGGTTTCTTTTTCATCTACCATTGCTATTCGCTCTGTTAATTCCAAATCAATTGAATTAGCAGGTACTCCTATCTCTTCTATGGTAGATATCATTGTTTGAACAAAATCTTTCTGTTCAAACTCTATAGCTGATAAATTTATCCCCATCTTTAGATTTGAATAGCCCGCAGAATACCATTCTTTCAGTTGTCGACACGCTTTCTGTAACGTCCACTTCCCAATTGAAATAATCTGCGCCGTTTCTTCTGCGATAGGTATAAACTCAAAAGGAGAAATCAGCCCAAGCTCTGGATGTTGCCAGCGTATTAAAGCCTCTGCACCAATAACCTTACCTGCCTTACTATCAATTTGTGGTTGATACAATAAAAACAACTCATTATTTTCAATTGCATTTGGTAAATCCTGTTCTAATCGTAATCGACGAGTTACTTTTTGTGATAATGTCTCGTCATACATACAAACAGCATTGTTACCTTTTTCCTTTGCGCTATACATAGCGATATCAGCGTGTTGTAAAAGTGTAGTAGTATTTATTCCTCCAAATGGATACACTGCTATTCCTATACTAAGAGATAAGTAAAAACTATGCTGATTTACTACAAATGGTTCTTCAGTTATACGAAATAGAGTTTTACACAAATCCAATAGCTGTTGCTCTGTTTGGTTATGGACAATGATTGCAAACTCATCTCCACCTATTCTTGCTAGAGGAATAGTCGGTGACAGACATGTCCT